>CAMFVQ010000062.1 GCA_945992255.1 uncultured Clostridia bacterium | reverse complement strand
CCCCTTACCATAAGGGGCGCTCATAATAATGATAGTTGCTGTCACAAACATGTACCAACAAGGCAAAAAAGGAGCAACCTGAGTTGCTCCTTTTTTTTGATAAATAGCTATTTATCGAAAATATATAAGTCTTCCAAACTTTCAATTATTTGTTATGCTTGCTGGCATAGTAGTTCTCGATAGAGCCATATTCTTTGATGATAGCGTTGTATCTTTGTTCATAGCTAGCGGTCGAGATAGCAGGGCGTGGTTGGTAGAATATGTTGGAGTATGCTTCAGATAGCGACTCGCTCATATCGTTTACACGCTCTTTGGCGTTGATCAAAAACTCTTGCACATCAGTTACTGTGCTATCTAGTAACTCTTCAATTTTGGCAACGAATTGCTCATTCGCACCTTTGAGCATGTCGGATATGATACCTACATAGCCTTTGAATTCTTCGAGTGTTTTGTTGCCAAATTCGAGTAGTTTTTGTTCATTTATCATTTTATAAGTCGCAATGATTGCTCCAAGGTCAATCTCGCTGTCAATAGTTGCACCATCACGATTGCGAGAAATCTCATCTAACACGGTTGTCATTTTGTCAAAAACTGGGCGAATTTGAGCTGTGATATACTTAGGGTTGTCTAGATAGTACCAATATCCCAACCAGCCTGTTTTGGACAAGCTCTTGATTTTGTCGTTGAGTTGGTTGGTTTGTGCTAACAAAGCCCTTGTCTTGACAATGCGGTTGCATTCGGCAACAAGTTCGGCACGCACAGTTTCGGTGATTTGTTGTTCATAATACTTTTGAAGCTCATCGATACTTGTATTTAGATCGCTCGAGATACGCTCAAAGTAGTTGGTTGCTTTGTCTTGGAGTTGGGCTAGTGCATCATTGACATTGTCTACTGCAGTGCCGAATTTTTCTTCGAGATAGCTCTTGTCTTTTTTCTCTTTGGCAACCACACAGAACACACCCATTTTGCTCATGCTATCTTGGATATTGTCAGCAATTTTGTCGAGCGCTGTCGTGGAGGAAGTGTCATCATCATTGACAGATATTACCCTCACAACGTTGTCGCCCTCAGGCTTGATGAAGCCCAATTCGCCTGAGCGTTTTACAATCATTGTGGCCACTTCGTCGGCATTCTTGCCTATGAGGGAAGAGTAGAATGATTGGTCATTGAGCAGTACATCGCCATCGGAGTTGTTGGACAACACTTTGGTGACTTTGAAATCTTTGTCATAGAGCAATTCTACACTAGGATTGATATCCATTTGGATATAGCCTTGGTTGGAGAGCGCTACACTTGGTGGGTTAGGCTTGCGGTTGAGGGCAATAGGGAGTGCAATGGATAGCACAATCGCAATGACAAGCACCGCAGCAATAGAGCCGATTGTAAAGCCTTTGTATTTGAAAGGATTTTTCTTGATGCCTGCCTTGTGAGGCTTACGTTTGATACCGCCACTTGGCTGAGATTGTTCTCTCTTTATGCCTGCTTTGACAGGTTCTCGTTTGATACCATTACTTGGCTGAGATTGTTCACGTTTGATACCTGCCTTGACAGGCTCTCGTTTGGTGCCATTACTTTCTCCAATAGGAGCTTTTTTCACTTTTGGTGACATAGAAGGAGCAATCTTGTCTAGTTCTTCACTAAGCAATTTTTTCAAATCGTTTTCGGTCATTTAAGCTTCCTCCTTTGTCAGATATTTTTGCAATTTTTTGATAGCGTTGTTGTATTTCCACAACACACTTCCAAGTGACAAATCCAACATTTGAGCAATCTCTCTATGCTTGAAGCCCCATATGATGTGCAGTATTACAATGTGTCTCTCTTCATGTCCCAAAGCTTTTTGGATTGCTTCGAAGACTGGAGTGTCGCTCATTTCGTAGCCGGATTCGCCGAAAGTTTTGTCCGTGGCAAAATCAGTACTCAATTCTCTTTTAGATTTTTTGAGTTCGTTTAGGGTAGTGTTCTTGGCTATTTGGAATATCCAAGCCCTTGCATCAGTCCCTGCGGTGTATTTAGTTATGTTTGACTTGACCTTTATGTAGACTGCTTGGGTGATATCCTCCGCTTGGTGATAGTTTTGGCAATATCCATAGATGAAAGAAAATATACCTTTTCTTGTCTCTTGATACAACCGAGCGAAAGAATCTTCGTCCCCATGTGCAATCTTTTGCAAGCACAAGTCCATTTCTCTTTTGTCCAACTTGATCTCCCTAATCACTTATTAAACAATCTTCCACTTGATTTTATTGGGTCGATTGCAATTTTTTTCTAAAATAAATATAGCACTATTTGCGTTCGATTTCAAGATATGAAAAATTTAACAATCAAATTAAAAGGCGAAAAGTCGATACATATTGATTGTTTTGCAATAGGGTGTTGAAAATTTTTGTTCAAAGATAATAGATTGTGCCAAAAGTGCTGTAAAACTTGAAAAAACTCCAAAATTTAGATAAAACGAGTAAAAAACTAAAAATGGTCGTGAGGTTATTTCTCAGATTGTGAGCTGTCCTCTAGTGAGGTAGCGGTAGAAGTTGGGGAAGCGACTGAGCTTTGGGTGTCGCTTGGAAGTGATTTTTCGGTTGGGAGAGGGGTAGGGCTTTTGCCAAAGAATTTGTTTTGCAGATTGACAAGTGCAGCCGATAGGGGTTTGAACAAGAACAGAAAAGTAAAGATATTGCACACGACATGTACCACATAGAACATTATGCCACGCATATAATAGATAGCAAATCTTTTCCAAAAATCTTGGTAAAATCCCGTAAACAAGCCGACATCAACGAGCGAGGTCAGCACGCCAAACCACACGGTGAGCAGTACGGCAGTGATAGTCAAAATAAATACATTTTTCACCTTGAATTTGCCAAGTAGCCAAAAAATTATGCATACGGTAGGCCAATAAATAATGTATGACAAAACCCAAGTGTTGAATCCCCAAATAAGACTTTCTATCACCACGAACAAGCATATTGCAACCACTCCGATAGGCCCAAAAACATAGCCGTACACGCCACATAGCAGTGTGACAACTTCGACATTGGCAATCATAGCAAGCGCCATTTTGCCAGCCTCCAAAGTAGCTGTCATCACCGCAATGAGTGCGACTTTTTTGGCACTTAGCAGTGCTTTAGGTTGTCGTGGTGAGTGAGAATTCATTGATTAGAATGAGCTGAGGTTGAAGTAAACGACAGCGTTGGCCTCGAGGTGCATAGAAGAAACGCCAAGACCGCTTGTAGTTACTTTTTTGCCCTTATAATCAATAGTTTGAGCATATTCTGACACATCTTTGTCTTTTTCAACAGAAGTGTAAATGCAGATAAAATCATTTTTTTCTTTGACTTCAAGGAAACAAACTTTAGTCAAGAAAAGTCCATAAGGACCTTCGCTTCCAACATAATCAAAGTTTGTGTTAGCCTTAAAATAATCAAACAATCCAATTACGCCTTTTGTTGTGTCAACTTTGGACATTTCGACAGTATAGTCCACTGTAGCATTGTCAGATGCGACAACTATGGTTAGAGTGTCTGCAGGAGCTGCTGGAGCTGGGGTATTTGGCTCTTCTGGCTTACAGCCAACGAAACCAACGATTGTGAGTGCAAATATCATACAAATGATAAGTGCGGTTGCTAATGTTTTTCTTGTTTTCATATATGTTCTCCTTTTTTCGGGAAAAGAAAAACCCCAAAAATTGGGGCATAAAAAATTCGATATAAGTCGAAAGTTCCTTCTTCCTTGCCCAAGAATTTCCTATTCCTTTTGCTGCTTGGCGACCCGACTTATGACTTTGTCAAATACGGTAATGGCTGTTGCGACGGACTCTCACCGAACTTCTCCTTACAACAAAAATATTTGTATCTTTATTATGCACAAAAATTGCCCCAAAGTCAAATATATGACAGCAAAAGAGTAGATATTGTCAATATTTGTCAAACTAAGTGGCAAGATTGACAATGCGAAAGCTAGCGGATATAATGTAGTTATGAAATTCGAGAAGTATTGTTGCCCAATATGTTCATCAAAGCTTGCCAATCGTGGCAAGTCGTGTTTTTGCGAACGCAACCATTGTTTTGACATCGCCAAAGAGAATTATCTCAATCTGAATATCTCGCAAAAAAGCAGTGATAAGGCAGGCGACAACAAAGAGATGATACTTGCTCGCAAAGAGTTTTTGCAAAGTGGAAAATATCAACCGCTAGCCGACAAATTGGTGGAGTTGGTGGACAAATACAGCGGCGTGGGGAGCGTGCTGTTGGACCTTGGCTGCGGCTGGGGATATTATGTAAATCATATCCAAAGCAAGAGCGAAAAATCTCGCACCTATCTTGCCACTGACCTGTCCAAAGATGCAATCAAAATAGGCGGAAAACTCAATACATATGTTGATTTTTGCATAGCCAACTCATATCACTTGCCACTTGCGGACAAAAGTGTAGATATGCTGTTGTGTGTCTTTTCGCCCTATGCAATAGATGAAATTATGCGAGTGCTATCCGATGATGGCAAGGCAATTTTTGTTTATCCCAACGACTATCATTTGTGGGAACTCAAACAAAATATTTATGGCGACAATGTGCATACAAAGGACTTTGAAGTGGACTTTGCACCTCTCAAAGAAATCGAGAAAACATCGCTTGCATATTCGTTCGAGTTGACAAGTTCCGCCCAAATTCACAATCTGATCACGATGACACCATACGTGTACACTACGCCAAAATATATGTTGGAGAGAGCGGAAGACGTAGGAAAAATGCAAGTTAGAGCCGATTTTGGCATATCGGTACTCGAAAAATAAATGCTAAATCAAAAAGAATATCCAAAGCGGTAAGACAAAACACAAAGAAAATCGGTGCAAATGTGCATAGAGTGCAAAACTTGGCTAAGCAAACAATGACAAACAATAAAAGACTAACAAAAGCGTTAGTCTTTTTTGATTGGAGTAGCATATAGCTACAAAAATACATAAATATGTTGTTGATTTTGCGTTGGGGGAGCTTTATTGGGCAGGACTTTGGCTAGCTGTGTCATTTTCTGGCGATGTAATAATGTGGTGTTCTGCCAAATAGTTTTCTCGCTTTCGCAAAATTTTCTTAATGTTGAGCAAATATAGTGGCACTGTCAAGAACACACACGCAATGTCGGAGATTGGCTCAGCATAGAAAATCATCGAGGCTTGTTTGGTGATTGTCGGAATGAGGAATATCGAAATGAAATATATTCCTTTGCGGAAGAATGAAGAAGGCAGAGAAAACTTGACCAACCCCATTCCAGTGAAGCCATCGACCAAAGCATATTGGATACCAAGCGGAATGGTTGCTAAGGTACAAATTTTCATAGCACGCACAGATTGAGCGATAAGTTCGGGATCTGAGGTGAACAGCTTGGCAAAAGTTTTGCCAGCCACACGAGCCAACACGAACAAAACAGCCGTATAAATCACGCAAACCAAAACGATATATTTTTGGGCTTGAAGCACTCTTTTGGAATGTCCTGCACCATAGTTGTAGCTGAGAATGCTCTGAGTGCTACCACTTATACCGCCAAGAGGCATAGTCAAGATGAGCATGAAGCTTTGGACAATCGTGTTGATAGTGATGAGTGTATCGCCATCGCTGCCGCCGTGTTTTTGGAGTAGGGCGTTCATGGCAATAATCATAATGTTGTCAAGTGCAATGATGAGGAAAGGTGTAAGTCCTAGAGTAAGGATTTTACCCATAATGCGACCGCTGTATCCGCCAAAAGTAATCTTGATTGGCATACGCAAGAATAGGAATACCATTGCAAAAATAGCACTTGCGCATTGGCTGATGATAGTCGCCAAAGCTGCACCTTGGACGCCCATGTGGAATACAAAAATAAACAATGGGTCGAGGGCAATATTCAGCACAGCGCCAATGATGACCGAAATCATCGAAATGTTGGAATATCCTTGCACGATGATGAATTGATTGAGTCCGATAGAGAGCAGTGCAAAAATTGTGCCACATACATAGGTGACGAAGTATTTTTCAGCATAAGGGAAAATGGCAGGGCTTGCACCGAACAGGCAGAGCATTGGCTTTCGCACGAGCAAGGCAATAGCCGTCACGATAACAGACAAAATGACAAGCATAATAAAAGAATTGGCAAGAATTTTGCGAGCTTTTTCTTTGTCGCCCTCGCCATTGGCTATGCCCATCAGTGGAGCGCCACCTATACCTATCAAAAATGCGAACGCACCAATCATGGTCACGATAGGCCCGCATACACCTACACCGGCAAGCGAAATTTTGCCGACTTTAGGGATATTGCCTACGAAAATTCTGTCTACTATGCTGTACAAAACATTGACGAATTGGGCAAGCATACTAGGCAGTGCAATTTTGATAACAAGCTTGGAAATTTTACCATTGCCAAGAGCAGAATTGGAGTCCATTTTTCACCTATTTATTTTAGTCAACATAGATTATATACAACCGCATTTTATTGTCAAGCATAACGCCTATCATTTTGGAAATTAAAAAATACAATGTTTTAAGTAAAAATATTGCTATATGTGATATATAACATATCGGCAAGTGTTTTTCTTCCAAAAACCATATAAAAAAGTAAATAATTATTCAAATTTTATAAAATATGACAATATCATTTGACATTTTGGAATAATGTTTTATAATTGTAATTGTATCAATAACAAAAGGAGATATATTATTATGGCAAAAACTAAGGCAACAAAGACTGCTGAAAAGACAGTAAGCGTTACATTTTGTGTAGATAATCAAAGCAATCAACAATTCGATGAAGTTTTCGTATGTGGAAATCACAAAAAACTTGGCGAATGGGACCCAGCAAAGGCTCTTGTAGTAAAGAGAAATGCAAAGGGTGTTTTGAGTGTTGACCGCAAATTCAACCCAGGCGAGGCTATTGAGTACAAAGTCCTCAATGCAAAAGATTGGGCAAATGTAGAGAAAGGTGTATGGGGCGAAGAAGTTGAAAACCATACCGTAGTGGCAGGCGACAGCAAGACAGTATCTAGCGTAGTCGTTTACAACTGGAACAAATAATTCTCGACACAACTCAGCTCTAGGGCTGAGTTTTTTCATGCAAATTTTGCAAGAGGTAGAGAAGCTTTTGATATCGTGTGCATATATTTTCACTTTGCAATGACAACTTGATGATTTGGAATGGATATAGCAGAGCTTGGAATCAAAATTTTTTGAGCAGACGCAAAGAGCAAAATATGTGACATATTGTGGTCTATCTAAAAAATCTCTATTGAAAAAGATATTATAATATGCTAAAATTAAATTAGTATGTAAAACCATACATGTAAGGGGCGGATATGTTAGAGAATTATTTTGTTCATGTAGAGTACAAGGACGGCACAGAACGCAAAGTTGCCACAACGAGCAATGATGATTTTGATATCAAATATATCAAGAACAATGCTTGTTTGTCTTTGGTAATCAAGGTCAATATTCCTGTCGAGATCACCAAAATATGGCTAGAAATGGATTATGACTTTGCAGAAGAAGATAGATTTTTTGCCAACGGTTACCAGTCTTGGACAGACAGCCGAGAGTTTGGAAGGGATGACAAAATGGCAGACTCGGGCATAATTGCCAAGACTTGTTTGGGTAAAAAGTTGGGGCTTAGGAGTTATGGTGACTACAATTTTGTCAAATACAGTGGCAAGCGTGGAGTTTTTCATTCGCATGGCTATGCCTATGTTCGCAGGGGTGAAGAGATAGATTTTGTTGGTTCGTTGTCGGACAGCAAGGGTTATACAATCATCAAAGCCGACATGAGAAAGAACAAGATTTGCATTTTCAAAGACATCGAGGGAGTGGTGATCGACAACAGCTATGAAGTGTTCAAGTTGATTGCTCTAAAAGGCGAATATAACGAAGTTTTTGACAAATATTTTGCTATGCTGGGTATTCCAAAGACAAAAAGTCAGGTCATCAAAGGCTACACCACTTGGTACAATTATTACCAAAATATCAATGAAGAAATCGTGCTAAGAGATTTGGAGAGCATATCTGAGGTCAGCAATATCAACACATTCCAAATAGATGATGGCTACCAAACCAAAGTGGGTGATTGGCTGAGTATTGACAAGACCAAGTTCCCTAACGGATTGGACAAATGTATTGATGCCATACACTCCAAAGGCTTGCAAGCAGGACTTTGGCTAGCACCATTCGCCGCTCAAAAGGAGGGTGAAATTGCCACTTACCACAGCGATTGGTTGGTGAGAGATAATGAAGGAAAATTGCTCGTAGCAGGGGCGAATTGGGGCGGATTTTATGCACTTGATATATACAACAAAGAAGTCCGCAAATATCTAAAAGATGTGTTTTTGCACTATCGCAAAATGGGTGTTGACCTATTCAAGCTCGACTTTTTGTATGCGGCGTGCATTATGCCAAACTACAACAAGAGCCGTGGCGAAATAATGTATGATGCTATATCTTTGCTCAGAGAATGTGTAGGTGACAAGCAAATTCTAGCTTGCGGAACACCGCTTATGCCGTGTTTTGGCAGAGTGGAATATATGCGTATTGGTGCAGATATGGGGCTTAGGTGGAAAAAGACTTTGTTGCAACGCATGACTCATCGAGAAGATGTCAGCTCCCAAGATGCAATCTACAACAGCCTATACCGCCGACATCTTAACAAGCGAGCTTTTTTGTGCGACCCTGATGTATTGCTACTAAGGGATTACAATCTAGGATATAGTTGGGAAGAGCGAAAACTCATATCGAATATCATCAAGATTTTTGGCGGAGTGTTGTTTACATCAGATGATGTGGGCAGATACAACGAGAAGCAACGAAGTCAGTTGGATTATGTTATGCAAGACAACGATATGTGGGTGGAGAATGTCAGCGAGCAAGGCAATGTGATAACAATCGACTATGCTGTCGATGGCAAAGCTAAGAAGTTGGTGTTCGATATTACAACTTGCAAAGAAATACAACAATAAAGGATAAAGCAAGCACTTTTGGGTGCTTGTTTTTTATACCCAAAACAATAAAAATGTCGATATGTATCGAGTTTTCGAGATATTTTGTTGTAAAAATACAAAAACACCAAAATGCGTATTGACTATTATATAAAATAATAATAGAATATATATGGTAGAAAAATGCAACTGCATTAGGAGTTTTATGAACAACAGAAAATCAGGAATATTTTTGCATATATCAAGTTTGCCGTCACCATACGGCATAGGCACTTTTGGAAAGTCGGCTTTCGAATTCGTGGACTTTTTGTCTGCCAGCCGTCAAAGCGTATGGCAAGTTTTGCCACTGGTGCCTGTGGGTATGGGTGGCTCGCCTTACCAATCAATCAGTGCGGTGGCGATTGATTCCAACTATATTGATTTAGATATTTTGATAGACAAGGGACTACTTTATCCCAAAGAGTTGCAAGAGCTGAACGAGCTAGGCGATGAACGAGTAGATTGGGAAAGAATATCCCCTATCAAAACGAGTATTTTGAAAAAAGCATTCAAGCGTGTGGGCAAAGATAAGGCTTTTGATGAGTTTTGCAAGGACAGAGATTGGCTGGCTTATGCTTGCTATATGTCGCTCAAAGAGCAATACAATACCGCTTGGTATGATTGGGAAGAATACAAGATTTTCGACTGGGAAAAGTTGGAAAAGTATACTAGACACAACAAAGAAAGCGTTCGATTTTATCTGTGGACACAGTATGAAGCATTGAATCAGTGGCAGGCAGTCAAAGAATATGCCAATTCAAAAAATGTCCAAATCATGGGTGATATGCCAATTTATATGGCACTAGACAGCGTGGAAGTGTGGCAAGAGCCAAAGTATTTTCAGTTAGATGAAGATTTTGTTCCAAAGGCTGTGGCAGGTGTTCCACCTGATTATTTTTCGGAAGATGGTCAGTTGTGGGGCAATCCGCTCTATGATTGGAATGTGATGAAAGAAGATGGTTACAAGTGGTGGAATCATCGTATAGACAAGGCTTTCGAGCTTTATGATATTGTGAGAATTGACCATTTCCGTGCAATGGACAGATATTATAGTGTGCCTTATGGTGCTGCCAATGCCAAACACGGCACTTGGGTTGAGGGGGTAGGTTTCGACCTATTCAAAGACAAATTATCCAAAAATATTGTGGCGGAGGACCTTGGGCTTATTGACAATGGCGTGAGGACTTTGCTACGCAAAACTGGCTATCCGGGTATGAGGGTTATGCAATTTGGGTTCGATGGCAATGTGACCAACGACAACCGCCCAAGCAACTATCCGCTCACTAGTGTTTCGTACACAGGCACGCATGACAATGCCACACTCAGACAATATATTACCAGCCTAGATGAGGGGGGACTAGCTTGTCTAAAACGTGGACTAAAAGATGAGTGCAGTTTGCTTGGCTTGCCTTGCAGGATAGACAATGTTTTTGACATTATGGATACGATGATAGAGTTGTTGTATGCCAGCCGTTCCAACATTGTCATCATGCCACTTCAAGATTGGCTGAGAGAGGGTGAAGAAAGCCGTATGAATACCCCGGGTGTGGTATCGAGCAAAAATTGGAGCTATCGCACCAAGGCTATTCCGCACAATCTCGAAAAGCAAATTGGGGAAATCACAGCCCAATACAACCGACTAAACAAGCCGAAAATATATGAAAAAACCAAGTTTACTTTGGGCGTAAATGTCGAAGGTGACAAGACGAGCTTTGCTGTGTGGTCACCAACTTCACATACGGCTAGGGTGGAAATTTTTGATACTTGGAATCAAGCTGAGCCTAATTTTGGATTTGATATGACCAAAGATGGCGAGATTTATCGTGCGACTTATGAAGGCGATTTGACAGGCAAATATTATGAATACAAGATTGATGGCGTGAGTTGTGTTGACCCTTATGCCAGAGCTGTGGGCATCAACTGTTCGAGAGCAATGATTGCTTGCCTTGCCGATACCGACCCAGTCAATTGGGAGTATGATAGATACAGCGGCAACGATTGCCCTATTGTTTGGGAAGTGCATATAAGAGATTTTAGTATTGCAAGACCTATCGAGTTCGAGGTGAGGGGCAAATTCAAAGGCTTTGTGGTAGGACACAAAACTATCAAGGGCAACAGCTGTCTAGTCGATTATCTCAAAGAATTAGGTGTGACATATATCCAACTTTTGCCTGTGGCTGATTTTGCCAGTGTAGATGAGAATATCAGTTCTGAGCGCAATTGGGGCTATGATCCAGCCCACTTCAATGCTCTAGAAGGCACATACAGCACCAATCCGTTCGATCCACTGCGCCGTATCACGGAGTTCAAGGAAGTCGTAAAAGTGTTGCACGACAACAATATTGGCGTGATTATGGACGTGGTATACAACCACACTTATCGAAGCAGTGATTCCAACCTAGAAAAAGTTGCCAAAGATTGCTACTATCGCAAGTTTGATGATGGCAGATTTTACAATGGCTCAGGCTGTGGCAACGAGATAGCCACTGAGAAACCTATGGTTAGGAAATTCATCATTGACAGCCTTATTTATTGGGCAGAAGAGTACCATATCGATGGATTTAGATTCGACCTTATGGGACTTTTTGATGTCGAAACGGTGAGTGCTATCAGATTGGCACTTGACAGGCTCGAGAAGAAAATGGACAAGAAGATTATCACTTATGGCGAACCTTGGTGGGCATTGCCACCAGCTCCATGGGTGACTCCTGCAGATATTGCACACGTGAGCCAAATTGACCGCAAAGTAGGCATTTTCAATCCGACTTATCGTGACGGACTGAGGGGCAACAATCACCTATCCAAAGGCTTTTTGCAAGGTATGGCGGTGTCACTGAGCGCAGTGATGAGCGGTATAGAGGGAGCGACCAAAGAACGCGAAAAAAATCAGGTTGTTTTGACAAGTCCCAACCAAAATATTTGCTATATGTCTGCTCACGACAACTACACTTTGTATGACCAGTTGTCGGCAACAATGCAAGGCGAAGACAATATCATCAGAGCGACCAAGTTTGGAGCATTCTATATCCAAAGTTCGCTTGGTGTGCCATTTATGTTGGCAGGTGAGGAGTTTTGCCGTACAAAACACATGAACGACAACAGCTACAACGCTGACGACTCAATCAATATGCTTGATTGGGATAGGCGTGACTATTATGGAGGGGTGGTGGACTACTACAAAGGACTTATCAGCATTCGCAAACACAACAAGCAGTTCCGTGACCTAGACAAGGCGGTAGAGCATTTCCGTTGGTTGGATATCAGAGCCGATTGGGGAGCGCTTGCCTATGCGATAGGTGATTATATTTATATCGCCAACCCAACTTTCAACAAAGCAGTAGTTGACCTTACTAGCTTTGGCAAACTAGAAAAACTTGCCGACATCAACACGGCAGGTATCAAGAAGTTGGGTGATGCAAGCGGAATAATCACCGTGCCTGCTCAAGATGTTGCAATATACCGCAGAGTTGATTTTGTGTGACATGTATCGAGTTTTCGAGTTTTTTCGAGTGATTTTGGCAAGCATTTGACAAGCCTCTGAGTGAGAGTGTTGGCTCATAGTAGCCATTGCCAAAATATTGTGCCAAAAGCAATGAACGTTGCAGAGTTTTAAGAGTAAATTGTCAAGCGAAGTGCAACACTTTAGATAATTCTTGATTAAATAAATCTGCTGGTGTTTGATACTTCAATATCTTTCTAGGTCTGGCGTTCATGAGCGCCAGATTCTTTTTTAA
>CAMFVQ010000061.1 GCA_945992255.1 uncultured Clostridia bacterium | reverse complement strand
CTTATATTGATATATATTTATATAAAGATATGTACATATTTGCATATATTTTGTATGCGATTGTGCCACTATCCCAATATGTCCATATGTGCATATCAGCATATCAACCGACAGCTCATTTATTCCACCTATCTTGTTAGGGTAGGGTATATCTGCCCCACCCTATCGCAAAATCTAGCAACAAGGCATTTTTCATTACGCTTAAATCATAAAAAAACGGACAAGTCGCCTTGTCCATTCTATGATGATTATTTTATTTGATTTTGGAGTTTTTCCAACAAATGCTCCAACTCTTCATAGCCTTTTACTTCAAAGTCTGCACAATAATTTTGCTTGTTTTGTCTGCCAAGCAGATTGAACCAAATAGTCATCAGCCCTGCTCCAAGTCCGCCTTGAATATCAGAAGTCATAGAGTCGCCCACCACGACAGCTCGGCTGTCATCAAAGCCCTCAATATGCCCTCTTACATAGTCAAAGAACTCTTTTTGAGGTTTGCGATAACCTATTTGTTCCGACACAAAAATTCGCTCAAAATATTGATTTAGCTCAGCTTTTTGGAATCTCCTTTGTTGCGTATAAGTTATGCCGTTGGTGATGACAAACAACCTATACTTTTCGCTCAGCTCTTGCAAACATTCTCTTGCTCCATCGAACAAAATCGCTTGCTTAGACAAACAATCTTTGTATATTCTGCCTATCTCGTGACTGTCTTGCCCTGTTATGCCGAACATATCAAATATGCGGTCAAAACGTTTGTAAGCAATTTCATCAGCTGTCACCAATCCTTGCTCGAACTCTTTCCAAACATTGTCATTGACGATATGATAAGTGTCGCAAAACTTGTCTTTTTCTGCCACACCGATGATATCCGCAACTTCGGCTATTGCATATCTCTCGCATTTGCCAAAGTCTAGGAATGTATCATCAGCATCCATCAAAACTATGAGTTTGTCCATAATCTATTATTTGATAGTTACAACGATTTGCAAAGTTTGACCTTTGTAAATATATTGACCTTGCACGACATTGCCTCTGACATTTTTGCCTAGCAATTCGAATGTGTCTTGCTCTTCAATCTTGTGATTATATCCAAGATTGATTGTCTTGCCAGTGTTGTCAATAAGTCTGCCCTCTTGACCTAGCCATACACTTTCTTTGACTTCTACGCTGTACTTCTCGACATAAATCATACCTTTCAACACTGGAGCAAGTCCGTTGCTAAATGTGCCAAAAGCACTTGCATTGTCATCAATCACAAGCTTGTCTGCAAGTTCTGCAAGTCCCTTTTCATCAACTCTTGTTGCTGTTTCGGTTGCTCTTGGAGTAGATGTAACTTCATAATAATAACAATTGGTTACTTCTCCATTATTCTCTGCCGAAAAGCCTCCTGTAATACCGCTGTTTTCAGTTCCGCCTGTGCTAAATGAAGCCTTGATAACACCCTCATTTGTGCCTACAAAGCCAGCACTCTTGCCGCTGCCGCTTGCCTTAGAAGTAGTGTAACAGTTGAGTATTGTACCGCTGTTCTTGCCTACAAAACCACCTGCAATAGAGTTGTTACCACTTGCCACAACATTTAGGCGCTTGGTCGCATCTTTGCTGTATGCATCACCTGCATAGCAATTAGTAATCATACCGCTAAATTCATCGCTACCCTTTTGGTTGACAGCAACAAGTCCACCTGCATAAATGTTGTCACCATTTTTGCCCTCAGCTTTGACATTGTTGACTGCAAATATGTTCATGATTATGCCTTCATTGACAGCCACAAGTCCACCTGCAAAAATATCACAAGTGATAGTGCTTTCGCCATTTACATAATCTTTGGCATAAGCCTTGGCATTGACAACACCCAAAGCATATCCGCCAGAGATACTTCCGCTATTCTTTCCAACAAGTCCGCCTGCGATTTGACCTTCGAGGTCTACATTGGCATAAGAATTGTTGATAGTGCCTTGGTTGTCACCTACAAGTCCACCCACATATTTTGGAGCTGACTTGTCTTTGTCTTGAATATCTTTCTCGTATGCTGCAGTTTTGATTGAGCCTGCCACATAACAACCGCTGATGTCGCCTTGGTTGATTGCAGCAATAGTGCCTGCATTATCGATTTTTCCATTTATTTTGGTAGCAACGTTGCGAAGTACCAAATTGTTGATTTCGCCACCGCTTGCCAACATTCCTACAAGACCCACATTGCCGTCTTTTGCTGTCAAAACAAGGTCTTTGATTGTCTTGTTGTTGCCATATAAAGCACCTTGGAAGTTAGGAATTGTCTCAAACTCATAACCATTGAATGAGATATCGTTTTCGAGTTGGTATTTTGCTGTTGGCTCTACTCTCATATAAGCTAGCTCGCCCACATTATGCACGAGATAAACTCCGTTTTCTTTGGTTGGCTTCTTATAATTGGAGTAAATAAAATCAGTCTTGGTGACTTCGGAGTCAATGATTTTGGCATTGTCAGACACGCAAAGGAGTGAGATAACATAATTCTTGCCATAATATTCTTCATCACTCTTTGTTGGATTGAGTTCGCTACTTCCTTCCACTTCTTTGAAGAACAGGTCATCGATTGTTGCCTCGTACTCTGATTTTCCTTCTTCCATATTGATGTCCTTGGTCACTTGCGACAATTTTCTCTCTCCGCTTGCGGTATAAGCTTCCAAAATCAATCTAACTTTTTGTACGCTGAGTGCATTCTCCAAAGTGAATGATACTTTATTCTTTTCGCCTGCAGCTGTTGCTGGAGTATATCTAACATTGTCTTTGTTGATAGCATCGAGCTTGGTAAGCACATAACCTGCATCATCTTGCGAATACTCAGAATTGAGATATACTTCTCCATCACCCACTGCACGAATGTTGAGTGTATACTCACCTGCCTCACTCATACTGATTTTGGTAATGCTGAAGTTGGTTGCAGCAGTTGTATAGAATTCACTTTTGCCGTTGTGAGTAACTTTGATTTCGTATTTTAGGTTGTGAGTGGTCACATCATCTACCGCATCCCACCAAACACTGGAAGTGGTAACTTTGCTCCACTTTGGTGTATCCAAAACTTTGGACACAACATATTTCTTGACCTCGCTCGCCTTAGATTGGACATGGATTTTGGCTTCCGCACTTGGCTTGGCAATGACATATATTTGGTAAGCGTTTGGATTCTTGTACTTTTCTTCGTTGTCAAAGCTGTAAGATAGCTCAGTGGTAGTCACTTCATCTACTACGCTGAGTTTGTCTTCCTTTGGATTTAGTTTTGCTTCTACCCTAACTAGATATTCGACTGCATTTTCGACAGCTTCCCAACTAGCTTTCTTGGCATTGTTGTCCACACTAACGGTTGGGGTTGCAAGTTGTTGACCTTTGACATATTCGACAGCCGTTGACCAATCGCTTGCGCCGTACTTTTTGCCGTCGCCATAGGCTCTGATAGTCACTGGATATATGCCAATTTCTTCTACTGAGATGACGAAGCTTGTTGCTTTGGTTTCGTACTCTTTGTCACCTACTTTTACATAATATTTTGTCGCATTGGCAACTGATTGCCAACTCACAGCATCGCCATTGAGCGAGATTTCAGTTGGAGTATCAAGTTTGACAAGTCCGTTTTCATCTTTTGGCGCACAAGCCACAAAGACCAAGGACACTGCCATAATCAATATCACAATAAGTGCTAATTTGTTGCTTCTTTTCATTATTTTCTCCAAGTATTGCTTTCTTTATTTTAGTCTTTTATAAGTTTTATATTGAAAATCTTTGCTTCATAAGGTTGAAGTGTGATTTTGTATTTTGCATTTTTTTCTACTCTTTCGCCTGCTTGTTTGGTAGGATAATACTCGCTTATAGTATATGCAGATTGTACAAAACATCTTTCTTTGTTGTCAAGCACATAAGTCTTTGGCTGGTTGCTCGAATTACGCAAGGACATAATCGCATTCTTGCCATCGAAAGCATAGTATCCATATACACCGCCGCTTGCTGGCTCTTCGCCAAAGAATTGGCTGTTCTTGAGTATATCAAAATTCTTTTCTGCCCATTGGAGTACTTTGGTTGCAATTTTCCAACGCTTGGCATCGAACATGCTAGGGCTAAAATACAACTCCACAAAGCCTGTGCCTCTCATCATGCACATATACATATATTTCTCGAATTCCTCGTAAGAATATATGACTGTTTGGTGCTTTGGCGATGGCAATGGCGGATTGTAGTTGCGTTCTGCATAGCAAGGCTCGTGATTGTAAATGTTGGCGGTTGGGAATTGGAGCTGACGGGCATCAAAGAAGTCCTTGTATTTGCCATCACGATAGTTTAGACATTGGTCAAGGTTGCTGCCCTCGCCCTCATAACCCATATCGCCACAGTTGTTGAGCCATACTGCGTCCACCCATTTCAAAAACCAAGGCGAACAATGCGCATAAGAAGTGATATTCAAGAATACATTTGGACAAACTTTGCGGATATTCTCGAAACCTTTGAGCCACTCTTCCCACAAGAATGTGTAGAAGTAAAGTCCGTCGCCCTTGCCCTTTGGGTGTCCGTGATTTTTTGACCTGCAAGGTGTGTTGGCAAAGCCATCTATCTTGAAGTAAGTCACATTGTATTCTTTGCAGAAGTGTGCCATTTTGTCACACAAATCTTTGATATATCGTGGATCACCTGTGCATATGTCATAAGACTGATTGCACACGTGGTAACCAAGCTGTCTGAGCATTTTGGCATATTTGATTGTTTGGGTCGTATAACCGCCACGTGGTCCGAACCATACTCCAAAGGTCGAGCCTAAGGACTTGGTAAGTTCACTTTCGTTGTAGAATTCGTTGGAAAAACTTGCTTTGTCAAATTCCCAAAATGCAGGTCGCTTATAGTCTATCCAACCATCATCTACCACATAGCAATCGAGCGGGCGGAAACCTGCCTCTTTGAAGCCTTGAGCAACCTCCATAAACGAACCCATAACTTTGTCAGAAGTGATGTCAAGCATGTGGTCATACCAGCTGTTGAATTGCACTCTGAACTTGGCAGGGCGAGAAAATGTCGCAACATATTGGAAAAATGATGCACGCATTTTGTCGAAACTAGCACCAATACCAGCGCCCATTACAAAGCAAACTGTATTGTACACTCCACCGCTAGCAATCTCAGAAAACTTCCTGCCGATATGGTATTTTGCATGAGATATGCCCTCCACAATGCGGTTGTCCGCCATAGGGAATTCGCCACCAAAGAACATATCTTCGACATAATATGGTTGTCCCATTGTGGTCACATAGCAAGGAACATAAACTCTCTTTGTAACTTGCGGAATTGTCCAACTAAAACTTGCTTTACTGACGTCAAAACTATCCAAATCAATATAATCGATGACAACATTTGGGTCCGAACAGTTGATTTCCAAACTCTTCTTGATTGTGTCCGAACATTCTTCTACTCGATAATGTACACGAATGAGCCAGTCGATATTGTGATCAGAATATTCTAGCAAAAATCCGTCATCATCACTCTCTGTTACTTTCATATCAAAAGATGTAAAAAACTTCTTTTTACCAAAAAGCTTGCCCGGCAAAATGTAGCTTATAGCAAACTCATAACCTACACATTTGATGTGACTGCCTGTCACAAGATTGAAAAGTTCACTATCAATAATAGTGCCATTCTCGACATTGATTACTTTCCTGATTTTTGATGATGATATTTCCATATAATTTCCCTTATAATAATATTATAAATATTATATCATACCACAACGCTATAATCAATAGCAAAATGCCTATTGAATTTTACTTTTTTGTGTGATAAAATAAAAATATAAGGAAAATTTATGAATTTTGGACTGAATTTGAAAAGAATAAGAAAAACTCGCCATATTTCTCAAAAAGTGATGGCGGAAAAGTTGGGGCTTGCTCAACGCACAATCTCGCATTATGAGAGTGGCTCTTGCGAACCTAGCTTGACTTGTTTGTGCAAAATTGCAGATATTCTTGGTGTGTCCTTAGATGAATTGGTCGGCTATGAGCCAACACTCGACTGATTTTTCTGATTGGATTGACCTTTTCCACAACTCACTCGCTACAACTTGCCACTATACTGCTGTTTTCGCAGCATTTTTTATTTTTTTATACCACCTGTTTTCATATTGACTTACTCCTTGTTTTGGTTGCCTTGCTACTTGCTTTGGTTGCCTTGCCAATTATTTTGGTTGCCTTGCTACTTATTTTTATGACGGATAAAAGCTGTATTATTTTGCTCGGGAACACTTTTATTTATACTCTTTGTTTCCAAATAATGTCTTGTCCATTTGAAAATCATTGTTTTTGCCAACTTTGCTGTCACGACTCTCACAATGCTGCAAATACTGTGCTTTCCTTGGTCAGTTTTTAAGTGTCAAAGATTGAGCTTGATTTTCGAGCAAAGTATAGATAGAATAGAGTCCACCGACTATATCATTGTCCAAAGCCCCCTTGTATCTTTGGTCAAAATATACAAGGTCTTGTATAAGTTGTCTTTGTCTTTTCACGATTGATGCCAAGAACATTTTGTCGCTTTTGGTGATTGTATTTTGGTTGTTTAGTCTTTGCAAAAAACTTGCCAAATCCTCATATTTATTGGTGCTTGTTTGTCTGTTTGTATAATTTTGCATATTCCCTCTCCTGTTGCTTTATACCACTAAAATACCACCTCTAATATGAATATGTATGTCAAGTTAATATTTTTTTTTGTTTTTTTCTAAAATTTTTGATATTTCCACTTTTTTTTATACACTTACAATGCCCTAAATGCAACTATGATTTTGGCAAAATTTTTGCATGATTTTTGGGATTTTCCCACAAAAAAATAGGCTTATCAAGCCTATTTTTGTTTATTTTTTGTTCAAACTTGTTGAACTTAATTTATTTTCTTAGAGAATAACCCTCTTTTTCGATGACTTGCATTTGCATAATCACTTGGTCAACGAACTCGGCATTGTTCTTGGTCTTGACAATCATATTGAACAAATTCTCGGTGATTTCGATATTCTCGCTACCTGACAACATTCTTCTCATAGCATACACACCTGCAAGCTCCTTTGGAGAGAGAAGCAAGTCTTCTCTTCGTGTGCTAGAACGATTGAGGTCAATAGCTGGGAATATACGACGCTCGGACAACTTGCGGTCAAGGTGTATTTCCATATTGCCTGTACCCTTGAATTCTTCGTAAATAACATCATCCATACGGCTGCCTGTGTCGATAAGTGCAGTTGCAATGATAGTCAAGCTACCGCCATCTTCGATATTTCTAGCACTACCAAAGAATTTCTTTGGAGCATAGAGTGCAGATGGGTCGATACCGCCTGACAATGTTCTGCCTGATGGTGCAACTGTCAAGTTGTATGCACGAGCAAGTCTTGTCAAAGAGTCCATGATGATGACTACGTCTCTGCCCATTTCGACAAATCTCTTTGCCTTTTCGATGAGCAATTCTGCCGCTCTGCAGTGATGACTTGGCTCTTCATCGAATGTAGAATAAATTACTTCACCCTTGATTGATCTTTGCATATCTGTTACTTCTTCTGGGCGTTCATCGATGAGAAGCACGAACAATTCTACCTCTGGGTGATTGATAGATATAGAAGTGGCAATCTTCTTCAAAAGTGTGGTTTTACCTGCTTTTGGAGGGGATACAATCATCGCTCTTTGTCCTTTACCGATAGGTGCTACAAGGTCAACGCAACGGATTGCAAAGTCATTTTTTTGTCCTTCAAGCTCGAGTTTTAGTCTTCTATCAGGATAGATAGGGACCATTTTGTCAAAGTTTGGACGCATACGGAGATTGTCTGGTTTCATACCGTTGACCAATTCTACCATTGTGACACCTGCAGGCTTGTTGTCATAGTTTTTGCGAGCAATGGCAGTCACTTGGTCGCCCTTGCGGAGTCCCAAACTCTTGATAATTTTGCTAGATACATAGGCATCTTTGTTACTGCATTCGCAGTTGACAGCTCTCAAAAATCCATAGCCATCTTCCAAAATCTCGAGTACGCCTGACCTTCTCTCACAATCTCCACTAGCAATCAACTCTTCTGCTGTCAATCTGACAGGCTCGCTGGCACTATCTGCCACGAATATGCCCTTGTTGTCATTCAATTTGACAGGTTGGTCATCATCAATCACTGGGGTATTGTCGGTGTTGGTTTTGTATTGAGATTGGTTCAAAGTAATATCTTTTTCTTCATTGTCTTTGGTCTTGCTTGTATTTTTTGATTTTCCTTTGATATAAGGTGGAACAAGTCCTTTTTGGACGGCCATACAAGCCTCGATAAGTTTGCCTTTTGGCATAGTTGTTGGTGATTTTACACCCAACTCGCTTGCCACTTTTCTAATAGCAAAAATAGTCATCTCATACAAATCTCTCTCAGTAAATCTGATATCAGCCATAAAAATCTCCTATAATAAAAAATATATAATCCATATAGATTGCTACACTCGGTAGCAATCTATATTATATGTTGGTTAAATTGTGAAAATTAAAAATTGTCGTTGGTAAAAATAATAACTTTGGTGCTTTCGCCGTCGAAAGACGATCTGTCAAATTCAAATGTGTCGCCATCAACATACATGATATCTTCTTCATCAAACAAGTCTACAAATTCATCTACTTTGTCGATATCAAGCTTGCTGTTCGGTGTCTTGAAGTGCATAGGAATAACGACATCTGGCATAAGGAAATCTACATATTCCTTAGCTTGAGCGGCATCGATTGTGTATGTACCTCCAACCGGAATCATCAACACATCAACCGCACCGATTGATTCGCTAAGCACTGGAGAACATTCTTGACCGATATCACCCATGTGACACAAATCAACTCCGTCCATGCGATATTTGAAAATGAAGTTTTCACCTCTTTTGCGACCTTTGACTTCATCGTGATAGCTTTGGAGTCCAATGATTTCTACACCATTGATATCCCAAAGTCCGACTTTGTCTAGGGTTGTAGGATTGCCCTCTATGTTGTTCTTGCAACTGTGGTCAAAATGGTCGTGCGAAATTGTCACGACATCCGCCTTGACCTTAGGTAAATCTATTCCTACACCTTTCGGGTCATACGGATCAGCTACGATAGTTGTGCCTGTGGACTCAACGAGCTTGAAGCACGAGTGTCCCAACCATTGAATTTTCATAATTACTCCTCGTCTATATCAAAAGTTAGTTGTTGTGGTTTGCTAGCATTGAATTTTTCGATAAGTTCATTGATTTTGTCATGTGGGTCAAGCAAGGTTGACAATGATTTATTTTGGTCAACAGCAGATATGATATAAGCCATATACTTGGACATATCAGCTTGAACGAACCACTCTTTGTCCTTTACTTCTTGTGGGGTATATGTCAAGTTGGTTGACAAAACTGCGGTGAACAAACCATCTTGATATGCTTTTTCAAATTTTGCAACGCCCTCTGTGAACAAAGCATAAGTTGCAGTCAAGAAGATTTTGCCACAGCCTTGCTCTTTGAGTTCGGTACAAAGTTTTAGCATACTATCGCCGGTTGCGATGATATCATCAGCAACAAAAATATCTTTTCCCTTTACGTCGTTGCCGATATATTCGTGAGCAACGATTGGGTTACGTCCATTGACAATGGTAGAATAGTCACGACGCTTGTAGAACATACCTAGGTCAGTACCAAGCACTGAAGCATAGTATACGTTTCTGCCCATAGCGCCTTCATCTGGGCTGACAATCATAAAGCCATCTTTGTTGATATTTACATCAGGGAAAGCTTTGAGCAATGCCTTCAAAATTTGGTATGTTGGCATAAAGTTGTCGAATCCCATAAGTGGAACTGCGTTTTGAACACGTGGGTCGTGAGCATCAAAAGTGATAACATCGGTTACGCCCATTGTCTCAAGCTCGTGAAGCATTTGGGAACAATCCAAAGACTCTCTTGCGTTACGGCGGTGTTGGCGACCACCATAAAGGCTTGGCATAACTACTGTCATAGATTTTGCCTTGCCACCTGCGGCTGAAATAATTCTTTTGAGATCGGCATAGTGGTCATCTGGTGACATTCTGTTGTCTACTCCGAACATATTGTATGTAAGAGAATAGTTGCCTACATCTACGAGAATGAACAAATCTTTACCACGTACGGTATCATTGATCATACCCTTACCATCACCAGTGGTGAATCTTGGACAAACATTCTTGAGCAAGAAGGTCTTTTTCTCTGGAATTTTCTTTCCACTCTTCTTTACCTCTGCGTTGTACCAATTGGTCAAGTAATAGTCTACTTTATCACCCAAATCTTTTGCACCGTCAAGTGCAATAATTGCCATATTAGATACCTCTTTTTCAAAATTGAAAATCGACTCAAAAAAAGGTTTCATTTCTGCCTCCGTATATTTATTAAAATTGTTGTCTGTGAATAAAAACTGTGAAAAAAATTGTGACAAACGCTTTTGTTTGTCAAGGATAAGTGAATATTGCTACTGTCGCCAAGTAAATCCATAAATCCTCTTGTATATTTTGTTGTATTTATTGTATCATCTTTAATAAAATATATCAAGGATTTTTTGCAATTTTTTATTTTTGTAGGGGATGAACTCTTTCACCCCCTATTTTTTTTACATAAGCAAGTTTCCTTCATCTCCCTCTACAACTTGCAAAATGCGTACTTCTTTGCCATCTTTTGCATCGAGATATACCAAGAATTGCCACTCGCCAAGCTTGCCTGTCACTTCCCAAACAAGTCGCTCTGTCTTCCATTCGGTAGGAATGACCACGAGCTTTATATCGCTGACGCTCATATCCTTATAGTCATAGTTTTGTACTTGTTCTTTGGTGATTGTGGCAGTCAAATTGTCACGATTTTCCTTGTGATTGTAGCAATAATTGAGCCCTTCATATCCTACAACTTTGCCTGTTTGCAAGGATATTTTCAACTTGACCATATCAGGATAGAATGTTACGCCGCCGCTACTGTAACACATATTGACATACAAGTTGCTGTCACTTATACTGCTCCACACCACTTGCATATTCCTAAGTCCTGCGCCGTTGCAATATTGCCGAGCAATCTCCAAGCCCTCTTCCTTGCTGAATTGGGGATTGTTCACTTCGCTCTCTATGTCCCACATAGTCACGAATCCCCCAACTTCCGCAATCTGAATACTGCCCACTTGCCCATCCGCTGTCTCGAACTTGTACAAAAAAGTTGTAAACTTGTTGTAGCTGTGGGCAACGAACTCCAAATTCTTGATTTCGTATCCTACCAAAGCATTGACAATATACGCTCTTGCATTGGTTGGGTCAACCTTTTCGCCCACCACCATAGTTGGCTCTTTGTCTACCAAGCTGTCCGAAAAAGCTCCGTCATAGATGAGTGATGGATATTGGACAGAACCATTGTTGAATTCGAGCAAAATATCCGAAAATGAAGTGTTGAACTTGTCTATGCCTTGCACCAAGTCACCACCGCCCTTGACCTTTTCGCCTATGCTTGCGAGAGTTGTGGATAACTGGTAAGTCATATCATACAACTTGCCTATCATCTCGACATCTTCATCTGTCAACTCTATATCTGAGCCTAATTTTCTCATCAAAAACTTGCAATAATCGCCTGTTTGATTGGTATATTTAATCAGCTCAGACATATTTTGATTGGTAGCCGATAATCTCGACAAATTGTTGACTGCCGACTGACTTGACAGCACCACTTCGAGCAAAAGCTCTTGCCTGAGTCCACTAGATGACACCACTCTCAGCTTGGACAAGTTGGTTTCCATTTGCAAAAAATCCCCCACCAAGTCATAATACGTGCCGTTGTACATATTGTTGGCATTGCGAAGCCAAACACCATTTTCAGAGTTGTTCACCCACAAAAAAGCTGCCAACACAGTGATAGCGCTTATTGCCAAAATAGTTGCCACGATCAATAAAATACTGAGTGGCTTGGTCATAATTATTCTACCTTTTTCATCTTTTTCCAACATAAATCACCTACACAGCAAAATTGTGTTTGCCAATCGTCAGCTTGATTTCTCTCGACCATATCCAACTGCTTGTCGCTGTTGCAGGATTGAAGTAATACAAACAACCATTGGTTGGGTCCCAACCATTCATCGCATCACGCACTGCATTGTATGCCGATTGATTGGGTTCGAGATTGATTTGTCCATCAGCCACAGCCGTAAAAGCATAAGGCTGGTATATCACACCTGCAATCGTATTGGGAAAGCTACTACTTCTCACTCTGTTGAGTACGACCGCTGCCACCGCAACTTGCCCCGTATAAGGCTCGCCTCTTGACTCGGCATATACGCATTTTGCCAACAAATACACGTCTTGAGAATTGTAGCTACTGCCATTCGATGAAGAATTTTGGAGCGAGATGCCCATTTTTTGAGCCGTTTTGTCGCCCACAATTCCATCGACATTCAGTCCATTTACCTTTTGGAATTTTCGCACGGCTTTGGTTGTGCCACTGCCATATATTCCATCTATCTCGCCTTCATAATATCCCCAATTTTTTAGTTTTTGTTGGATAAGTTTGACTTGTTTTCCGCTGTTTCCTTGTTGGATTTTGGCACAGTCTTGCACCTGCTCATTGCCACTCAAACTTAGAAAAACTGCCGTAAGCAATACCACCACAACAAGCAATACTATGCTGACTATTTGCATAACAAAGACTTGATCTTTCATCATTTTAACCACCTTTTTATTTTTTCTGTTATCTCTACTATCAAAGATTTGTACTGCATATTTTCACCATTTTTTCGACTTACAAAGCACAATGGTGGGAACACCACGCACCACCAGTTGTCACCGCTACCACTGCCAAGCTCGATGATAAGTGCATCATACACTCCACTCTCCAATGTCAAATTGCCATAGTGTCTAGTCGGAAAATCTTCTTTGACGAGTCTTGCCCTACTGCAATAGTTTGCACCTTGCGCTTTCAAACTTTTGTCGGCTACTGCCTCCAAATAATCTAGATTGTTCTGCACAATACTCATAGCTTGTTCTTTGCTTTCTACACCTTGAAGCAATGGAGTCAAAGCCGCCACAACGCTATCTTTGACATTGTATTTGATATCTTGGTCAACGTCCAGATTGCTGTTGGCACGGATATGTATACGCAAATAGTCTGCCGATTGGGGTTGGTTCACACTAGTGCAACCTATGCTTGATATAGCCACCACTAAGAGCAACAAATTTATCAACAATTTCTTCATATTTCACCTCGAATTGATTGTTGCCAACTCCAACCTAATTATAACTTAGCACAAAAAAATATGCCCCGAAAGGCATATTCTATTTTTGTAAAAATGTATATTTCTTTGTCGAAAAATGAGATATGTATCGACTTATTCGATTATTTCGATACCACTATCTACCGTATGCAAAGCCTTGGCACATATATAAGCCCCAAAGTTCAGCTCGCACCATTTTGCTTGACTTTCGCTGTCAAAGATACCTACCACAGCACTTCCGCTTCCTGTCAAAAACACTCTGTCGGTATAGCTGTAAATATCTTTCATTGTTGTTTTGATGAATGGACTGAGAGAGATTGCCGACTCTTGCAAACAATTGAAAAAGCCTCTTCCGCTGTTGCGGATATTCTCCAGTGCAGTGTCTATATCACCCTTTTTGGTCATCAATTCATCATATTTGTGGTATACCATAGCTGTCGATTCTCCAACTTCCGCCTGTGCCACGACTAGGTTCATTGGTCTGAGAGTGATTGGCTCGACTATTTCGCCTCTGCCTTTGACCCTTGCAAAACCGCCATACATCATGTACACAACATCGCTTCCCACAGCAATGGCAAGTGGCTCCAACTCTTTTAGTGGAATGCCAAACAACTTGCTTGCTCCTACAAAAACTCCGCTCGCATCGGCCGATGAACCGCCAAGTCCTGCACCCTTTGGTATGCCCTTGATAATGTCCACTTTCATACGAATGCCATACTTGAAAGTGAGCAATTCGAGAGCTTTGACAGCAGTGTTCCATTGTCCGTCCATTTTGCAACCATATTTCCCTTTGCTCTTGTCATCTTGGACAAACGGATATTCTTGTCCGACAATTTGACCGTCCATAGTGACTATGTTTTGGTCAGATTTTTCCATAGCGAGAGTGTCGAACAGATTGACAGATGCCATAATCATATCAAGCTCGTGGTATCCATCTGAATACTTGCCAACTACATCTAGGGCAAGATTTACTTTTGCGTGTACTTTTAATTTTATCTTATCCATACCCTAATTCTAGCACACATTCTTCTCTCTGTAAATAACCAATTTTTCACCGCCCACCAGTTTTTCAACAATATGTGGATTTTGTCTCAAAATTTCCTTTTCACTCATACAAAGTTTCTTGGCAATATCCCACAAACTTTCACCTTGGCGAACAATATAAACAGTGATTGCACAAGTTGGAGCGCTCATCTCTTCCCCTAGCTCGACTGACACAATACCATTGCCTATCTTGCTCTTTCTGCCACATAGTTTGATACAAATATCTGCTCCAATCTCTATCTCTCTATCTCGTTTGATTTTGACTGACATATCCGACACGCTTACATTGCTTGATAGCATTGTGTCATCATCAATATCGCACTCAATATCGCTTGCGAACGGAATATCAATTTTCAAGCATTGGTTATTTTGCTTTTCATCTTGATAAATCACCCCTGCTACAACCAATCCATTTATTCCACAACCGCTTTGTTTGCATACAACTTCCGCAACACCGGCATAAAGCGGAACGACTGCCAAAACTTGTTTGACATCTTCCTTGGACTTGTCAACAACAGCACTTCCCACGATTTGCACGACATTTTGACAGCCACCTGTGAGAATGTTGTAATTTATATTATCCCTTGCCAACTCGACTTGGTGACTAGGACAAAACAGGTCGCTCACAATCTCTTGCTTGGTTTGGGCGAACATGCTTCCACCGATGTTCACCAGCACTTCACATCTCAATACACTTGCATTTTCATCACCCTCGATGACCAACTTGCTTGCTTTGACTGAGCAGGTCGGACATAGCACGATATTTTCTTCATCAACTCTCCACTCATGCTCGATAGGAATAGACAACCGCTTTTGGCAAATATCTTCACCACTTTGATAAACAATCACACTGCTCACCTGCCCTACGGCTTTCAAAATCTTGTCACTCTCGCTGATTTCCTCGATGATTGCTTGATTATCAAAGTACAAGATTTTGTCCACCCTAACTCCGCTGTCATATTCGTGCATAACTTCGACCTGTTCATCTACATACCCCACGAACTTTTGAACAATCATATCATTAGTTTGAACAAGTGCATCGCCTGCCTCCACCAACCAATTAACTTCTCGGTTCTCTACCACCACTGGTTGAAGCTCTATCACCACTTGGATTTTGATATGTTCGTCCCCAATCTCCCAGTCGTTGTCAACAACATAACCACTCACCTTGACAGGCATTTGGTCAACCACATTTTCATCGATAATATCTTCGACAAAATCTGATATATAATCAAAGCTCTCAGGCTTGTTTTCGCCGTCCAAATACATGACTTTGATATTCACTTGTCCGCTTGCTTTGACTTGTCTTGGCAAAGCTTGAGCTTTGGTAATCGCCACATCTGTGGTCAAAAAGCACACCGAATTTACTCCACCTTTTGATGAAGTATCCATATTGCATTGGATAACAATTTGTTTGGCAGTCAGCTCTCTTTCGCTGTCTATGGTCATTGTTTGAAATTTTGTATTGATTGGCATATCAATTCTCCTTCTATGTTTTCAACACAATATATTCGACAGCTTTTGCGATTATGACTTGTGCGGTTTGGCGAAAATCCTCACATTTTGGGTGACAATGTCATTGTAAGAAAAAGATAATATATCCTCTCCACCGCTAGGCGACACCGTAAAAATTGATGGATAAACATTGTCTATTTTGCCATCAAAATTTTCAAGCTTGTTCCGCCCTTTGTTGACCACGAATCCCAACTCCACACCTTGGAGTGATGATACCTTTTGCTTGATTATATCCATATTCTTTTTGATTTGTCGCATAAAACCCCCTATTGGATTATGCTACAATTTTTATATTTTATTGCTATCCCACGAACAATTAAAAAGTTCTACCAAAATTCTAAACAAAACAATCAAAAAACTCGATACATATCGATATTTTGCACAATTATATAAAAACGAAAAGCCTCGCTATCATGCTCTTCACGCTCACAACCTGTTTGCTAGTGCTATCATTTTCAACTCGGTTGCGACATAGCTTTTGCTAACTGTACGCCAAACAGCTCGTAATAGCTTGTAAAACTCCAACAAAAAAACTCCCTTGCGGGAGCTTCTTAGGTTTTGTTTGAAAGCTTGAACACGTCCTTTTGCTTACCTATGATAAGTATGTGGTCATCTTCTTCAAAGACATATTCCGCTGTAGGTATTGCAATGGAATTGCCCTTCTTGATAGCCATAATGTTTACGCCATATTCTCTGCGGATATTGAGCGATTTTAGGCTTGAGCCTACCCAACCTTTGACTACCGCAACTTCATAAATTGCATATTCGTTGGTGAGTTCTACATAGTCAAAAATATTCTTTGCGTTGTGTCTTATTGCAAGTTTTTCTGCCATATCGTGTTCTGGATATACCACTTCATCAGCTCCGTTACGCTCCAAAAATTTTGCTTGCATATCACGGTCCGCCTTGGATACGACATATTTTGCACCCAATTCTTTGAGCAAAGAAGTAATCTCTAGCGATGCTTGGAAGTTGTCACCAATTGCAACAAAACAAATATCAAAGTTGTTGACTCCAAGTCCACGAACAACCGCCTCATTGGTGCAATCTCCTATCATTGCGTTGACAAACTCTGGTGACAATTCGTTGATGATTTTTTCTTCTTTGTCCACAATCATAACATCATTGCCAAGTTCACTCATTTTGTAAGCTAAGTGCTTGCCAAATCTTCCCATTCCAATAATCAAAATTGATTTCATATTCTTCTCCTTATCCAATCAATATTTTTTCGACAGGGCGTTTAAGCGGTGGATTTTCTCGCTTTTCCATAAATGCTGTGAGCAAAGTGAGCGCTCCCAAACGACCCATAAACATCAATATAATCAACACAAACTTGCTAAATACTGACAATTTTGTGGTTATTCCCAAAGTCATTCCCACCGTACCAAGGGCGGATACTACCTCGAACACTATGCTGTGCATATTCAGTCCTTTCTCTACGAGCGAGATAGCATAAACTGCCGACAAACTGAGTATAAAATAGAATGCCACAATCGCATTGGCTTGGCGGACTAGCTTGTTGTCCAATCTGCGTTTGCCAATCTCGATATCTTCTTTGTTGCGTACCGTAACATACACGCCGAGCAACATAACAACTATGGTCGTGGTCTTGATACCGCCTGCTGTCGAACCTGGACTGCCACCTATGAGCATCAACACAACCGCCATCAAATAACTACCCTCTGACATAGATGTCAAGTCAACCGTGTTGAATCCTGCTGTACGATATGACACTGTTTGGAATGCTGAGGCAAGCAAAGCTTCACCCCAATTCATAGTAGCGAATGCCCTATTCCTTTCGAGAGCAAAAGTGATGAGTGTAGGCAAAACAATAAGCACAACCGTCGTGATGAATGCCACACGAGTATGCAAAGATGTTTGTCTGATGTCCCCTCTTTTGTCCCAAATATCGCTCCATACAAGAAAGCCAAGACCGCCCACGAATATGAGCGCCATGATTGTTAGGTTGACCACCACGTCATTGCTGAATGCTGTCAATGAACTGAATGCGCCATACTTACCCATAAGGTCAAAACCTGCATTACAGAATGCCGATATTGAGTGGAAAATGGCATTGTACAATCCATTCCAAAATCCCATGATTGGAACAAAACGGATAAGCAAAAACAATGTGCCTACGCCTTCAAAAATGGCTGTTCCTACAATAATGCGTTTGATAAGCAAAATAACGCCCGAAAATCTAACTGTGCCAGCTGCTCTCATCAAGATTGTACGCTCGAACAAGCCAATTTGCCTTTTCATGAACATTGCCACCAAGGTGATAATTGTCATGAATCCTATTCCGCCAATTTGTATAAGTCCCAAGATGACCAACTGACCAAAAAGCGACCAATAAGTATAGGTATCCACCACAATAAGTCCTGTCACACATGTTGCACTTGTTGCAGTAAATAGCGAGGTGATATATGGTGTCCATACCCTTGCTTTGGAGGCTATCGGCAATGACAAAAGAAAACTTCCTAGCAAAATAACAACCAAGTATCCAAGCACAATAATTTGGGTACTTGTGAACCTAAATTTTTGCTTGAACTTGTGATATTTCGACTCGACAGCTGTCTGCACATTTTCTACATTTTTTTTCATAACTTTACCATTATATCATATTTTTTAGAAAAATACAAAAAATAATACAATTTAATCAAAGTACAGGTCAGTTGACAAATACCTGTCTCCGCCATCAGGAGCAAGGGCGACAATTACTTTGCCCTTATTCTCTGGCAAACTCGCAAGTACACTAGCCGCATATATGCTTGCGCCAGAACTTATTCCTACCAACACACCCATAGTGTGAGCAATGGTTTTAGCTGTGTCGAAAGCATCTTCGTTGGTGACGCACATCACTTGGTCGACCACTGCCCGGTCATAATTCTTTGGCACAAAGTTTGCTCCAATGCCTTGCAATTTGTGAGCGCCTGCGTATCCTTTGGATATGAGTGGAGAGCTTGCAGGCTCAACTGCCACGATTTGGATATTCGGATTTTGGGATTTTAGATATTTGCCCACTCCACTTACACTTCCGCCAGTGCCAACGCCTGCCACGAAAATATCCACCTTGCCATCAGTATCACGGAAAATCTCAGGACCTGTGGTTTGGATATGAGATAGCGTATTGTTGGGATTGTCGAATTGCCCTGCAATGATAGAGTTGGGGATTTCGCTGGCAAGTTTGTTTGCCATATCCACAGCCCCTTGCATACCAAGAGAAGCATCGGACAAGACAATTTCTGCTCCATAAGCCTTGATAAATCTTTGGCGTTCTATACTCATACTGCTTGGCATAACCATGATAGCTTTCAGCCCCATTGCCGCCGCAACCATGGCAATTCCGATACCAGTATTGCCTGAGGTCGGCTCGATAATTGTCGAACATGTATCGAGTTTTCCCGCTTTTATACCCTCATTGATGATATAATATGCCGCCCTATCCTTACTGCTTCCAGCAGGATTGAAACTCTCCAACTTGGCGAGCAAAGTTGCCCCCTCTCTGCCTACTTTTTGTTGGTAAACCGCCATATCGAGCAGCGGTGTATTGCCTATCATTTCTACAACTGATTTTTTGATATTCATATTGACTCCTAAGTGATATGTCATAATTATTATACAACGATTTTACATTATATACAAGATAAAAATATGTAAAGTGTTGCCTAAATCAAGCTTTGATTATATAATAATAGTATGACAAGGCGTTATCAATTGGGAAAAGAACACGAACATAAGGGCAAAAAAAAGCTCGCAAAAGCATTGGAAGTTACATTTATTGTGATTTTGATGCTTGCCGTTTCTATGTTCTCTATCGCTTACAGCTTGTACGGCAACGCTATGTTTAGTAAGGAATTTATCAAGGACTTCAAAGCCCAACGCTATGCTTACGACAACCAAAGCCTAGAACATGACCAAATTGTTTTCTTTGGCGATTCGATTACCGAAATGTATTTGCTGGACAAATATTTCCCCAATGTAACTATCTACAATCGTGGCATAGGTGGCGATATTACTTCCAATATGCTCACAAGACTAGACAGCAATGTGCTGAAAATTAAGCCTCGCAAAATCTTTTTCCTTGGCGGTTGCAACGACCTCAGGCGTGGAATCAACCCAATCGACATTGCCTCCAATATCAACAAAATCATTGACAAAATTCAAGAAAAACTGCCTGACACCGAGATAATTGTCCAATCAGTTTATCCAATCAACCGCTCAGTCAAACTCGCAGGCCGTGACCTTATCGCCGCTTTCAACGACGACGAAGTGATTGTCCTCAACAACTATATCCGCCAAGTTTGCGAATCCCAAAAAGTCAACTTTGTGGACACCTACTCTCACCTCGTGGACGACAACAAACAACTCCAACCCCAATACACTTTCGACGGCTTGCACATGACCGACCAAGCCTACGAACTCATCTCTTCTCTTCTGAGTCCGTATGTGTATGAGTAAATTGTCACACTTTCCACTGCGGTATTGATTTAAGATGCTGAATTTTCAAACATTCAAAAACTCGGTAACGAGTTTTTTTACACCTCTCTTCATATCTACACAACCCATTTTCCACTACCCTATAAAACAACACCTACACGGTGCCACACAGCAAAACACTGCTACCAATATATTTGAAATGGTATCCATTTGCTAAAACCAATGATCTATTAGCCTTTTCACATTTTAATAGCGAGTTTAACCATATCACTACATTTTCTTAGCGAACTTTGTTTTGATTACAATTTTTAAGAAGTCATATCTATTTATACTCATATCTCTCAATGCTTTTTGTGTTAAATCTAATTAAAATTCTATGAGTTTGGGGTAAAATCCAAATAAAAAAACATAGGAGGAAAACAAAATGAAATACATAGATTGGTTCGAACTTTGGCTGGAAAATTATGTCAAACCAAGCGCCAAAGAACGCACTTATGTTCGATATGACCAACTTATTCGCACGCACGTTGCACCCAAGATTGGAAGCTTCGAGGTGGATAGTCTGACGCCCATTGTTTTGCAATCTTTTGTATCCGAACTGCTTAGTAGTGGCAATTTGAAAACGGGCAAAGAATTGTCATCGGCATTCGTAAATATGATAATTTCTGTTGTGCAAAGCTCTCTCAAAACCGCTCATTTGGTAGGGGTGGCGAATGAATATATTGCCGGCAAAATCAAACGCCCAAAAATCATAGAAAAGCAAGTCGAATGTTTTTCTTGCACCGAACAAAAGAAGATTGAAAATTGTGTCCTAAGTAGCAAAAAAGACAAGCTGTTTGGCATTGTGCTTTGCCTATATACAGGCTTGCGTATTGGCGAATTGTTGGCGCTGACTTGGAGCGATATTGACTTCGGAAAAGAATTGCTGTTCGTGTCCAAAACCTGCCACGATGCGAATGATGGCTACAATCATATCCGTGTTATCGACAGCCCAAAAACGCCTCATTCTCGCCGAATTATCCCTTTGCCAAAGCAAATATCGACACTGCTCAAAGCCCTGAATAAGCGAAGTCGTTGTGAATATATCATAGCCGATGGCGACAAGCCTGTGTTCGTGAGAAGTTATCAGCGAACATTCGAGTTGTTGCTGCGAAAACTGCATATCCCACACAAAGGCTTTCACTCACTGCGACACACTTTCGCCACTCGTGCAATGGAATGCGGAATTGATGTCAAAACACTGTCCGAACTGCTTGGGCACAAGAATGCTACGATTACACTCAATCGCTATGCCCATTCTTTGCTAGAACACAAAGTCGAGATGATGAATAAGTTGGGAAAATTGTTGTGAAAGAAAATAAATAGCGTGCATCAAATAACGCAAAGGATGCACACTTTTCACTAATTATAGCAAATAATCCGATATAAAGCAATACTCAACACCTTATCAAACAGCTTTTTTTGTACTAAAACCAAATTATTGATGCACTATTATATACTAATTGTACTTAGAATGCGTTATTTGATGCACTAAAATAAAATTTGAGGTGCATCAAATAAATGTCTATCAACATTTCCAAAGAAAAGCGTGAAAAACTTGTTCAAAAAATCAATGCAATAAAAACATATATATCATCTGCCAAGCAAGATGAAAACACTGCTCAGCTGCTTACTTACGTTGCCGATATAGAAAAAGATATAAAAGGCAAAAAATACGGTCTTGTATTTGAAGAACACCGTGAAGGCATTGACGAAGTGCTTGAGAATAATTTACCTATTCTATCGGAAGATACCGACTTATTTATTGACAATGGTGGACAAATGAATTTCCTTATCGAAGGAGACAATTTGGCAAGCCTGAAACTTTTGGAAAAAACACATAAAGGCAGAATTGACCTTATTTATATAGATCCACCATATAATCGCGGCGTTGATGATTTCAAATACGACGATAATTTCATCACAAAATCAGACAACTATATCCACTCCAAATGGATTTCCTTTATTAACGAACGGCTGAAAATCGCAAGAAACCTGTTGTCAAAAAATGGTGCTATTTTCATAAGTATAGATGATAACGAGCAAGCAAATTTGAAACTTATTTGCGATGCTGTTTTTGGAGAACAGAATTATGCAGGTATGATACCGTGGAGAAAAAGAACTGCAAAAACAGATGTTCCTTTTGGCATTTCTCAAGATTATGAGTGGATTTTAATTTATGCACGAAGCGGAGATTTTAATGCTTTTACGCAAAGAGAAAATCAAAGAAAATATTATTCGACACCAGATATCCCTAACCGAGAATGGAGAGTTCACGACTTAACAACACAGCGTACCGCTGAGGAAAGACCGAATAGCTTTTTCACTATTGTTAACCCTAAAAATGGGGAAGAATATCCTGCCAATCCTAATGCAACTTGGCGTATAACAGTTGATACCATTGGTGATTACATCGCTCAAAACAGAATAGTGTTCCCAGGTGATTATGATTTTATGAAGATAACAAAGCCGCAACTACGTTATTTTAGGGATGATGACGAAAAGAAAGCTCTAAAAAAAACGGGCAGCACAGCGGGCGTTTCCGCAACAACAACTCAATTACCTCAAACCGTAGGTATGACCAAAGAAGGTACTGCTGATTTAGGCGATTTGTTTGAACGAAAAGCTTTTCCATATCCGAAACCCGTTGAATTGATAAAATATTTAGTACAGATAGGAACGATAAATAAAGAAAATGCTACAATTCTTGATTTCTTTGCAGGCAGCGGAACTACGGGACAGGCTGTCTTAAAATATAATGCCGAACACAAAGATAGCAACCGCCGCTTTATCCTATGCACCAACAATGAAAACAATATTTGTCGTGATGTCACTTATGAACGCATCAAACGCGTTATCGCAAAGGAAGATTACAAGGCAAGCCTCAAATACTTCAAGGTGGACTATTTGCCTATCTCTGACAAGTTATACTATGAGTATGCAGATGAGCTACTCTTGCATATCCGCGAACTTGTGGAGCTCGAAAACGGAATCAATTTCAATGGCAACAGCGAAATTGCTATCGTGTTGAGCGAAGAAGAACTTGATGATTTTTCAAACGATATTCCTGCTCAATGCAAAACAATATATATAGGACACGACGTGTTGCCGACCGAGGCACAAGAAAAGCTGTTTGCGAAAAAGAAAATAAAAGTAAATATTATTCCAGAATACTATTATCGTGACTTGGAGGGTTAAAATGAAGTTGATGAATTTTCAATTGAAGGCTATTAAAGACTTGATAGAAAGTATGGAAGACAACTCTATCCGTGAGATAATTTTGAAAAGTCCTACAGGCAGCGGTAAAACTATTATGCTAACGCATTTTATGAACGAATATGTCAAAGAACACGCAAAAACCTTGTTTGTTTGGCTTACTCCAGGCAAAGGTGAACTTGAAGTGCAAAGTAAGGCAAAAATGGATAAGTATATCCACAACTCCCAAACAAAATTGCTTGCAGATGTGATGACTTGCGGATTTGAAGAAAATGATGCTTGCTTTATCAACTGGGAAAAACTCACCAAAAAAGGTAACAACGCATTGAAAGATAGCGAACGCACCAACTTCTTGGAATGGATAGATAAAGCAATCGACAATGGACTCACTTTCAAAATAATAATAGATGAAAGTCATCAAAATTTTACAGAAAAAGCAGATGCTATAATACAGCTATTTAAGACAGATAAAATTATACGTTGTTCTGCTACCCCAAAGGTAGACAAAAAAGCAAAATTGATTGAGATTGAGGAAGAAGATGTTATTGCAGAAGGACTTATCAAAAAATTGCTTATCATCAATGAAAATTTCCCTCAAACAATCCAAACAGACAATCAAACTTGGTATTTGCTAGACAGAGCTTTTGCAAAACAACGAGAAATCAAGTCTATATTCTTGAGCAAAGAGACTGATATAAATCCGCTCATTATTGTGCAACTTCCTAACAATAGCGACAACTTGTGTAGTAGCGTGGAAGATTATTTTGCTACTCAAGGCATAAATGTTGAAAACGAAACCCTCGCAATTTGGCTTTCTGGAAGACACGAAAATATTGATAATATATCAGACAACAATGCTAAACAAGTTGTTGTCATAATGAAGCAAGCAGTTGCAACAGGTTGGGATTGCCCACGTGCACAAATTCTTGTAAAACTAAGAGAAAACATGGATGAAACTTTTGAAATTCAGACAATAGGCCGCATCCGCCGTATGCCTGAAGCAAAGCACTATAACAACGATGTTTTGGATTGTTGCTATCTTTATACATTCGACCAAAAGTTTACGGAGGGCGTAAAAGCGGCACTTAATAAAGGTGCGCTTGATGGTAAAGATATTTTTCTAAAAAACGAATACAGGTCAATCAAATTGGTAAAAGAACAACGTACTATGATTACAGATTTGAGAGACCCTCGTAAAGCATTGGCTTCGATTGCAAGTTATTATAAACAAACATTCAACCTTGCCGGCAACAAAGCTGAGAATAAAACAAGACTCGAAACAGCAGGCTTTGTTTTTTCGGATTCTATCAACACCCAAACGCAATCTGGCAGCGTTGCAACTTTGTCCGCATTGAAAAATAACAACGAGCTAAACACAATCACTATCAAAGAAACTGTCAATACCCACAAACTCGGTCGTGACCGCCACCATTGTATTGGCATTATTGGTCGAGAAATTGGCGTAGACTATTCTTATATGCAAAGTATTGTTGGCAAGTTGTTTGGCGACAAATTTACATATTCTAATAAATTGCTCAGCTTATCCACAAGGGAGCTGTATGCTTTTATTATCAACAATGTTGATTTGTTACGACGCAGTTTTAGAGAAGCTATGGCGACGCAGTTGTCACAAAGCGTATTGTCGCCTAATATGGTATCTGAAAAAGAGTTTTTCTTGCCAAGAGTATGTAAATTCACTTATGATAGTGCCAACAAAGTTCAAACTGAAAGTATAAAAAATGTCTATCAAGGTTATTTGTTGTCGGCAGAAAAACGCTCTGCTTCCGAAAAGAAATTCGAGAAGTTTTGCGAAAAGTGTTCTGCGGTCGATTGGATTTACAAAAACGGCGATAAAGGCGAAGAGTATTTGTCTATCGTTTATCTTGACAACGGCAATCACCAAAAATTGTTTTACCCTGACTATATTGTATCCGTGAACGGCGAAATGTGGATAATAGAAACAAAAGGCGGTTTTGACAAAGCCGGCAACAGCGAAGATATTGATATCTTCTCTCCAAAAAAGTTTGAAGTGCTTAAAGAGTATCTTGCAAAACATGGATTAAAAGGTGGCTTTGTCCGCTTTGATAAATCAAGTGAAGAACTTTGTATTTGCACAGATAATTATAGTGATGATATCCATTCAGACAACTGGAAGCTGTTGGACGAGGTGTTTATAATTATAAAATAATGGCCACTCATCGTTGTTTTTTTGCTTACAAATAATTAACTGATCAAAACTTATTTATTTTGTGCAATGTTGAGCTATTTTATAAAGTTGCCGTGCGTATCTCTTTTCTGTGTCAGATAGTGAACTGAACACTTTGTTTCATACTGCTTTGTTGGGAAAACTATACCAGCAACGCCTCTAATGCAAAAATAAAGGAACCGTGTGTTCAAACGCGATTCCTTATGGCGGAGAAAGAGGTCTTCTTCTTGTCTTTTTGCAAGGTTATATTACAAAATGCTGCTTTCACTTGCAAAAAGTCTTTGGGGTGCGACAATGCTGTTGCAAGCAACAATGCTTCGCATTTTGCACGACAAGTCGTGCGTATTGTCTTAGACCACTCGCTCGATTTTCACAAATGCAAGCGCCTGTGCCTCTCTTCACTCGTGGTCAGCCGCTAAAAGCTTGCCACTGGCAACCTTTCTTTACGCTCTCTTCAAATCCCTCTTTATACTTCTTGAAACAAAAAACGAGCTTTATAACAGCTCGTTTTTGTTGGCGGAGAAAGAGGGATTTGAACCCTCGCTACGGTTTCCCGTACTACTCCCTTAGCAGGGGAGCCCCTTCGGCCTCTTGGGTATTTCTCCATAGCCGCAGTCCATATCAAATATTGGTTAGCATAAGTATATTATCACATACAAGAGCTTTTGTCAAAGCCTTTTTCAAAAATTTTGGGCAATATTCCATCATAGCTTGTCATAGTATATTTTCTATCGGCTACTTTTTTGCCCAATTTCGATTTCTTTTCCATATTTCGCTTTCTTGATAAAATTTTGATTTTGGTCGATATGTATCGAGCTTTTCATCTTTTTAATATTCAACAATACTATCGTATACTTTTTTTATTGTCCTACTCGTCTATATTGAGCTTTCTATCATTTTATGCCAATCTGCTCTCAAACTCTTGTTCCATAGCCTGTTTGACAACGCCTTTTGGCAAGTTGAGCGAGATAATTTGCTTGGACTTGCTCTCGCCAAGAAAATCTCTCATAATTATGTTGACTTGGTCAAAATAACCCTTGGTAGGCAAGCTGTCAATAAAGTTCTTTGCATTGGCTACATGCGTACCCTCTCGATATTGCGGACCTACGATGAGAACTGGATCGGTAAGTTGCATTTGCATAACGAACAACCCACCTCCGCTCTTCTTGTACATATTCACATAGTGAGGTATTGCATTTTCGATATATTCTTTCGAGGACTTTTTGTTGAGTTTTCCTTCATAGAATGATTGCAAACTTGCCCCCTCTCGACTGCCTTGATCGTTGTTGCGTTGGAACAAATAATCACGCTCTGCACAAAAATCGCTGTTAGACTTGTCGCCAAATATATTTCCCCAAAAGACAACAACCTTACCTCTCACATCGCCGAGTGTAAGCGACTTGATAAAGTCAAGATCCGACTTACCAGTCGTGTTGCGAACAATCTTATCACCAAACTTGCTGACAATCAGTTCATCAGTCATCGACATTGCCGCTTGGTCACCTTGAAAATGTTGAAAATCCACAATCAACATTTCACTTGGATTTTTATCCAAGAATTTTCGCATATTATCTATTATGACTTCTAGCCTTTCGCCTGTTATCATACCATGGAAAATAACCAAATCGCCATTCTTGTTTTGTGGGCGTACATCAAAGTATCTTACACCACAATCCATTTGCTCTTTGATAGTCTTGTCTTGGGTCTTTGCTGCCCACATCATTTGTGTTGTGCCAGCGTCGTGCGACCCCGGAATCACCACATTGGTGAGCAATGCATCATCGGATATACAATCCATCCAACTGCCCAACCATTCATCAGGATTTTTGTCATCGAGAGCCTTGCTAGCTACACCAAACATAGCTCCCAACACTATGCCCAAGCAAACAACAACACCCACCACAACAGTCAATGCAATCTTTGCTTTTTTACTCATAAATCTCATCCCCCTGTCAACAAATCGTTGATTTTACAATTTCCCATACCTATTATAACATATTTTAACCGATATGCAAAAAAATCTTTTTCCGCACCAACTGCCCTATTTCCCCAATATTTTCCACAAATATTGCACATTATTTACACATTTTTGCAAAATTGCCTATTGACCGCATAGTCCAAGTGGAGTATAATATATGTAGAGTTAGTTAAATTATTAACAAGTTCATATTGTACTAGGAGGTTCAAAATTATGAAAAGATTTACACTACCAAGAGATTTGTATTTTGGTAAGGGCGCACTCGAGGCACTCAAAGGTCTAAAAGGTAAACGAGCAGTCATTTGCGTAGGCGGTGGCAGTATGAAAAAGTTCGGCTTTTTGGACAAAGCAGAAGCTTACTTGAAAGAAGCTGGAATGGAAGTAATGATTATTGATGGTATTGAGCCTGACCCATCGGTTGAAACCGTGATGAGTGGAGCTGCAAAAATGCTCGAGTTCCAACCTGATTGGATTGTTGCAATGGGCGGTGGCTCACCTATCGATGCAGCCAAAGCTATGTGGATAAAATATGAATATCCTGACACTACATTTGAAGATATGTGCAAGGTATTCGGCATTCCAACACTCAGACAAAAAGCTCACTTCTGTGCTATTCCATCGACATCTGGCACAGCAACCGAAGTGACCGCTTTCTCTATTATCACAGACTACAACAAAGGTATCAAATACCCTATCGCAGACTATGAAATCACACCTGATATTGCCATTGTGGATAGCGAGCTTGCCGAAACAATGCCAAAGAAACTAGTGGCCCATACTGGTATGGATGCTATGACTCACGCAATCGAGGCTTATGTATCTACAGCCAACAGCGACTACAGTGACCCACTCGCTTTGCACGCAATCGAAATGATCGAATGCAAGCTTGTTCCTTCATACGAGGGCGATCAAAAGTGCCGTGAAGAAATGCACAATGCCCAATGCTTGGCAGGTATGGCGTTCTCCAATGCCCTACTTGGAATCGTTCACTCAATGGCGCACAAGACTGGCGCAGCTTTTGCTGACTATGGCGCACATATCATTCACGGTGCAGCCAACGCAATGTATTTGCCTAAGGTAATCGCATTCAATGCCAAAGACCCAACAGCAGCCAAGCGCTATGGCAAAATCGCCGACACAATGAGATTGACACAAGAAAATGCTCCACTAGAGACCAAAATCAAAGCATTGATTGACTATCTACGTGGTATGAGTCACGCACTCAACATTCCTACGTGTATCAAAAACTATGGAGCAGACAGCTATCCAACCGAGCAAGGATTTGTACCTGAGAATGTCTTCCTCGAAAGACTTCCAGAGATTGCCAAAAATGCAATTGCTGATGCTTGTACAGGTTCCAACCCTCGTATTCCTACCCAAGAAGAAATGGAAAAACTCCTCAAATGTTGCTATTATGACACTGAAGTTGACTTCTAAGGAGTCACTTCTCTTCTCCTCAAAAGTTGTTTTTGTTCCAAATTCAACTCAATACAAAAGCACACCACTCACCGTGGTGTGTTTTTCTCATCACTGCATAGTTGACTAAATTTTTTCACTTGTCACTGAGTATACAAGCTTATCACCATTGTAAATTTTTTGCCACCTATATTGACTTTTTTGTTATATGATTTATAGTATTATTAAGGAGTGTTTGGTCAAGTATCCAATCAACAATCTTGGCAGCGTATATTCCTTATAGGTGAGTTATGAAGAAAATAATACAAATCGAACATTTGAAAAAGTCTTTCGGCGACATCAAGGCTGTCGATGACATTTCTTTTGAAGTGAATGAGGGCGAACTCTTCGCTTTCCTTGGTATCAACGGAGCAGGCAAATCAACCACAATCAACATTTTGTGCGGACTATATCCTCGAGATATGGGCAATGTGCTTGTGGACGGCGCAAGTATTGACAACAACAACGACTACAAACGCATACTGGGAGTTGTGTATCAAGATTGTTGCTTGGACAAAAGTTTGTCCGTCTTGGACAACTTGGTATCTCGTGCCGCCCTATACGGCATACACGGCGATGAATTCTACAAGCGACTCGATGATTTAGATGACTTGTTGGGTATCAAGCCATTGCTCAAAAAGCAACTTGGCAAGCTCTCTGGCGGTCAACGGCGAAAAGTTGACATCACTCGTGCGCTCATTCATTCTCCAAAAATCCTTATACTTGATGAGCCAACCACAGGACTCGACCCCCAAACTCGCCAAACTGTGTGGACAGCTCTCACCGAACTTCGCCACCGCAACAACATGACCATACTTTTGACTACTCACTATATGGAAGAGACTATCACGGCAGATTATGTAGTCATCTTAGACAGCGGAAAAATTGTTGCCCAAGGCACTCCAATCGCACTCAAAAACAAATATACAGGCGACTATATCAAACTTTACAACACCACTGAAGACAAGGTCAAACAACTAGGACTTGACTATTCAGTTGTGCCACAAGGCTTCAAAATCGAGGTGAAAAACACTGCTGAGGCAACTAGCCTTATCATAGCTCACCCTGATATTTTCGTAGATTATGAGATAGAAAAAGGCAATATGGACGATGTTTTTCTCAATGCGACTGGCAAAAATTTGCAAGGAGGTTGTAGCAATGATTGAACTTGGTCAACTCACAAAACGCAATATAAAATTGTTCTTCAAAGACAAAGGTTTGTTCTTTTCTTCGCTCATCACTCCTGTGATTTTGCTCATTTTGTACTCAACATTTTTGGGAAAAGTTTTCAAAGACAGCTATGTATCCAACATTCCACCAAACATAAGTATAGATGACAAAATCCTGTCTTCTCTCGTTGCAGGACAAATATTTTCATCTATCATAGCCGTGTGCTGTGTGACAGTTGCTTTCTGCTCCAATATGCTGATGGTGCAAGATAAAGTGAGCGGTGCAAGGAACGACTTGCTTATATCCCCTGTCAAAGCTCATATCGTGGCTTTGTCCTACTTTATATCGACATTTGTCAGCACTCTGCTTGTGTGCTTGTTCGCCAGCATTTTGTGTATGATTTATACGGCAATCGTGGGTTGGTATTATACTGCCGTCGATGTTGTGCTTATCTTGCTTGACCTAGTGTTGCTCACTCTTTTTGGCACACTTTTGTCCACTATAGTCAACACTTTTTTGTCGTCACAAGGTCAAATCTCAGCTGTTGGCACAATAGTAAGTTCGACATACGGCTTTGTTTGTGGTGCTTATATGCCTATCTCATCTTTTGCCAAAGGCTTGCAAAACTTTTTGATGTTTTTGCCTAGCACTTATTCCACTTCTGTTGCCAAAACACATACAATGGCTGGCGCAATGAGGCAGTTGCAACAATCTGACATTCCCCAAGAAGTCATAGACGGCATTTACAAGTTTACCGACATGCGACTTACATTTTTTTCTCACAAAGTGTCCGTTGGAGCTATGTATGGCGTGGTGGCAGGTACAATCGTTGTGCTGATGATTGCATACATTGCCATACAAGTTGTTGGACAAAAAACTACCAAAAAACATATTTTTCGCTCCAAAAAGCAACCAAAATAACAAAATAGTGATATAATCAAGTTATGAACAAAACCAATGCAGTAAGAGAAGTCGAAAGAGCCAAAATCAAATATACCCTCGCCGAATACGAATTCGTGGACGAGCGAGAAATGGGCAAACATGTGGCAGATGTCACCAATATGCCCCAAGAGCAAGTTTTCAAAACGCTGGTTGCTAGGTCGGACAAAGGCAATATCGTGGTATGTTGTATCCCTGTTTGTTGCAACCTCGACTTGAAAAAAGTTGCCAAGCTGTCAGGTCACAAAAAGCTTGATATGCTGCCTACCAAAGATTTGCTTGCCGTGACTGGCTATATGCGTGGCGGTTGCACTCCTATCGGCATGAAAAAATCATATCCGACATATATCGATGAAGTGGCACTGCTCTATGAACAAATTGGCATATCGGCAGGTTGCAGAGGCTTGGAGCTCATACTTGCACCTGACGACCTTGTCAACTTGTACAACCTAAATGTTGGAGATATTACAATGTAAGACCTATCATGATAGGTCTTTTTATTTTTGTAGGTGAATTGTACTATCCAATGTAACACCCATAAAGATAGTTGATAAAATCCGCTTTGCCAACAAAAAAGCCACCCGAAAGAGTGGCTAAATCGATAATTGGAAGTTTATTCCTTGATATTCAGAGGAATTGTTGGAGTGTCTTGTTGAGCGATACTCTCATCACGCACATATCTGATTTGGCAAATATCATCGCCACGAGCAATAGTTTTCTCGAGGTCAAGTCTTGCGCCGAATTGTTTGCCGATACCCCTGTCGCCCATCATTGCCACATCACAAAGTCGAGAGATTTCCTCATCACTGAGTCCCATTTTTTGCCAAGCTTTGACAAGTGGACAATAGTGGAAGTCGATAGACAACTTGTCTTCTGTGCTTTCCACAATGTCCATCTCGAACATCATTTTTGCACCGAAAGTAAACAAATTCTTTTTAAGTTTGCGCAAGTCGTGAGTGCCTTCACACAACTTTTTGCCTTGCATACAACCGCAAGTAAAAATAGCTTTGTCACCAAACTCTTTTGGGTCAATGCCTTTTTCTTCGGCTTCTTTGGTAAGCAATGCAAGCCAGGTAGCACGTTGTTCAAGCTGTCCACGAATTTCTTGCACGAGTTTCATCTTGTTTTTTGGTTCGTTCTTTATCTTAGACATAACAATCTCCTAAACATTTATATTACCATTATACCATTATAATTATATTTTTCAAGAAAAAATTTTATTTGCTTTCGTTTTTTGCAAAAATATCGATATGTATCGACTTTTTGAATATTTTTGTTTCTTTTTTATTCCAACTTTATATAGGATATACTTCACTTGTATCCTGCCAATCATAGCCCACTTGGTCATAAGTTGGCATAGCATCAATTGTGTTTTGCATATCTGATGATACAAATTTTATCATTGGAGTTAAGGCTTGTCAAAGTCCCCAAAAAAATAATAGAGATAGCTGAGTATCTCTATTATTTTAGGGGAAAATCATGTGTGGATTATGACTTTTTATATTGCTTGGGTTTGAGTTCCTTCTTCTACTTTTTCATCATTATTGTCAGGATTTTCAACCTTATCGTTGTTGTTGTCAGGATTTTCAACTTTGTCGTTTTTGTTGTCAGAATTGGTCTTTTCTACGAACTCGTATGTTACTTCTCCTGTTGCTTCATCTTCAACAATCTTAATCAATGCTTTGCGATTGGCTTGAGCGGTATCTTTGAACTTGATTTCTACGAACTTGCCCTCGCTTGTGCTCACGAATTCATAGCTATATTCCATTTTACTTGTGCCGGTTTTTGTCGAGAAAGTCAACTCAATTTCTCCATCCTCTTCTTGCTCGTACTCAACCTCAGATTTGCTCACAAGTTTGCCATTCTCATAGAGAGAGTAAGAAAATTCTTGTTCTTCTGCTTCCATTTCTTGCTCGATGATTACATACTTAGAATCGTCCATTTTGATATTGAAAGTAATCTCCACTTCTTGATCTTTGCCACTGCCCTCAATCTCTTTGTCACCAGTGAGTTGGTATTCTACGCCGTCCAAAATAACGATGCCTTGGATATGGATCTCTTGTTCGTCTTCCTCTTCTTCGTCCTCATCTACTTTGCCCTCGTTCTCATTGGCATTGACTGTGTCGCTTACTTCGTTGTAATAGAAGCTGTATGTCTTTGCTTCACCTGTGATGTCAGTCGCTGTGATAGTGTAGAATGTCGAATATTCTGCTCTGTCTGATGGCTTCACTTCTTGTTTGATTGCACCATTGCCGAGAGTTGCTTGGGCAATATTTAGATTGCGGATAAACTCATCCTTTTCCTCTTGGGTAAATGTAGAAGAAGGAGCGCTAGACAACATTGTAATGCCACTTTCGCTACCTCTCAACATTGCTGACACGTTGGTAGCTGAGCCTCCTGAAAGCATTCCTATACCACCAATTGCAGAATAATTCATACTGCTAGCAAAAGATAGCTTCTTGGATTGTGGTGCGTTTGGATTGTTTGGAGAGTTTGGTTGGCAACCAGCAAAACAACAAAGTGCCAATGCCAAAATGCAAATAGTTGTGATTGCTACAATTTTTGTTTTGTTTGTTTTTTCATAAAGCTGTCTCCTTTTTTTGTTTTTTCACTTATAGTACAATCCTATCCAATGTTTTATTGGTAAAATCAAAAAAATTTTTTTTGTTTTTTTGCAATGCTCTTGTTCTCACTGCCCCTCTTGCGACTAACTCATTTTTTTGTTCCTTTTTTCTAATACAACAACAAAAAGAGCCCCTTTTCAGGAGCTCTACTTTTGGTTGTATATTGTTTGGTTAAATGATATTTATAAAAATTATTATATTGTATGCTTTGCATTTGTCATTTGCTTTGACATATTGTCACTTGCTCAGTTCGACAATTTCGCCATCATCGAAAATGTAGCGGTACGACTTTTCCAAAATATCGATTTTTATTTCGATTTCGCTCTTTTCGCAAGTATATTGACACTCAATCGATTTGTCGGATACGAACTCGAATTCACACGCCACAACGCTCTTTACATTGCCTTTTTGTTCGATTATCTCGATACTAGAAGTCTTGCGACCATTCTCGTTTTCCACTTCCATTTCGACACTTCTAACAAGCTTGCCGTTCTCTACGAACTTGTATTCATACTCGTTTTCCATTACGCCAGACTCGTTCTCTACACTGATATAAGAAGTTTTTTGTTGGTTGAGATAGACTTTGGTCTCCATTTCGACCTCATCACTCTCTACACTTCGCTCGCTTTTGAACTCGTATTGCTTGCTCACATTGTCGCTATCTGTCACCAAAATGCCTTTCATTTCCAATTTGGTTTCTTTGTCTTTTTTGTCCGACTCCTCTTGTTGATTATAATATGCTACATATTTTACAGTATGATTGCTGACATCATTGTAAGTTATGGTCATCATATATTTGTACTTGGCAAACTGTGTATTGGTGTTGTAGTCATATTGGACTTCCATACAATTTTTGTTAAGTAGCGACTCGCTTGCAATCAAATATTGATTGATCTCTTGTGCTATTTGCTCTTTGGTCTTGAATATGCTAGGATTTTCCACTATATCTTCTTCGTTATCATCTTCATCTTTATCTTCTTTTACCAATACTGCACTCATTGGGGAAACATTTACCGCACTTGCTAGTTGCACTTGGACATTTTCTAGTCCATTGATAATGTTGCCAAGTGCCAACATTTCTCTCGACATAACTTGTTCCACCTTGCCCACACTCAGTTGGACAGGAGGTTTTTGTCCACCGCCACCTCCACCAACAAATGGTATCATCACGCATACCAAACACAACACGACAGCGACTGCACATACTGGATAGAGCCACTTCATGCTTCTTTTTTGCTTGCTTTGTTTATATGCTTTAGATTGTTCTTCGACCTTTGGTTGCACCCTGTGATGAGTGTTTTGTATGATTTGTGTGCGGCAGTCTTTGATTTCGACTTTGTCCGCTTTTTCAATCAAAAGTTTTTTAAGCTTTTTGTTATTCATATTCTTTCACCCTCACTCTCAATGTTTTCATTGCTTTGTTGTATCTCCACAACACTGTACCAAGCGGCTGCTCGATAATATCTGCTATTTCTTTGAACTTGTACCCCAGCAAAACGTGATATACGACTATCTCTCGCTCTAGCTGACTGTCCAGATATGACAAAATTTCTTTTATCTCTTCTGAGGACTCCCACTCGTTTGTCGGCACATTGACAAGTTTTTCCTCATCAAACACAACTTGCTTTGACTTGTTGTAAAGATTGATACTTTTATTCCTAGCTATGACTGTCAAATATGCAAATATATTCGACCCTAGGATATATTTGTCTATCTTTTCTAAGAAAGTCACATAAGTTTCTTGCAAAATATCTTGTGCTAGTGTGCTGTCTTTGAGTATCGAAAAGGCGGCAAAATAAACTTGCTTTGATGTCAACTCATAGAACTCATCAAAACAGCCATAATCGTTACGGCGAAAGCACTCCACAAAATATTTTTCTCTCTCGTGACTTAGCATTGATTTTCTTCCCTACCTACATTACAAACAAAATTGTCATTTTATTGGTGATTTTTATATTTTTTTTGCAATTTTTTCATAATATCAGCTTGTTGAAGCATTTTGTCAAAATTGCTTATATGGAAAAAGCCAACACCAAGGTTGGCTTTTCTTTTGATTTAGTCTTCTTTGTCTGCTGAAAGCTCTTGGTCTTTCTTGTCTGACTCTTCGCTCTCTATCTTATCAAGGACTGCCTGTGCCATAGGCGTTGCAATATCTTCATCAAAATTGATTGCAAAGCCCATATCTATCGCTTGCTCTTTGGTCAAAATTTCGAGTGCCAAAGCATCTTGAATATCATCTTGTTCCAAAGTATTGTTTTCCAATTTGGCATTGAGCGCACGGATTTTGAGTTCTTTTGCCATTTGAAGTTGTTTTTCTTCGTTCAAATCCCAGAAGAAGTATGGTATCATAGCGAGCAATCCACATACAATGCTGAGTACCGCCCACATAATGAATACCTTGTGCATAACATCAGGGTTGGCGTAAGATTCGGCATTGTTTGCGCCTAGCTTTATCAAAATCTCGCTGGTGAGAAGTGTGGTCACCATACCGCATATAGTCGATATAACTTGGGTATATTGGCTCATATAGCCGTCCAATCTATCACCTGTCTTCCATTGTTGATATTCGCAATAGTCAGCTGACATTGCAGGTGCAGCAACTGTCCAAAGCGCTGCGAAAATGTTGTGCAAGAAAATACCAACAAACATAAGATATGGTGTAGCTGGAGAATTGTATGCGAACAAAACAAGCAACAATCCCACCACAGCAATAGCCGATGAACCGCCAAAAGATAGCAAGGTCATTTTCTTTTTGCCCATTTTCTTTTGGATAAGTGGCGAGAACAACATTCCTGGAATAAAACCTACCGCCATAACGGTTGGCATAAGTCCACGCAAGTTGCCACCCAACTCTCCGCCGATGAGGTATGCGCAAATATAGTTGACTGATGCAAATAGCAAAAGTCTGCCGAACGCAAGCACGTTGGATACATTGGCAATCCAAAAATATTTGTTTTGGAATGTCTTTGCAATGCCTGCCATAAAGCCGATTTTGGCTGTTTTTTCACCACTTTGAATAATTCTTTCTTTTGTTCCAAAAAACATAACCAACGCAACTGCCACACATACACAGCCAAAGATTGGGAAAATGACTTGATATGTAAGGATATTTTCCATGCCAAAACCTAGTCCCATTTCCTTGATTTGCTCTGCGGTCAAATTGCCGTATTGGTCCTTGAAAACAAAGCCTTGTTGTCCATAAACCCAGTTGGCAATGAGTGGAAACAACATTTGAACGATAGAAGGCCCGAGCGAGTCGATAACTCCGCCCACAGAATAAAGTTTGGTTCTCTCATTGGTGTTTGGAGTGATAACCTGCGACAATCCAACTCTGCCGAATGAGAAAAAGCTGTAACAAGTGAGGGCTAAAAAGTAGATGAGTTGATACGAGCCTACTACAAGCCACTTTCTAGCTACGGTATACACTTCGCCTTTGGTTGGCATAAATATGTTAGGTATGAACGCCAACAACCAAAAACAAACTACACTGAGAAGTCCTGTAAACAACAAATATGGTCGATATTTGCCCCATTTGGTGTTGGTGTTGTCGATTATCCAGCCCACGAGCGGCGCACGGAAAAGCGACAAAATGGCAACAATCCAAGTTGTCCACATAACAATTCTTTGGTCAAAATTGTAAACATAAGATAGGTGTACACCCATAGTAATGGCAAAATATTGGGTCAAAATACCCATACCTTGCACACCCATACCGCCTACTGAATAGGCAACGAACTCTTTGTTGGAAAGATAATAGCCTTCCTTAGCAGGCTTGTTCCAATGAGCAAAAAAGTCTTTGATATAAAAGCCTAAACCTTTTTTCTTTTCTATAATTTCTATCCTTAGTTTTATTTGTAGAGCAAAATGCTTAACACAAAGATAGTATATATTAAATAGCCTACTTAGTCAATACCAATTTTGGATAGATGCTCCTACACTGCCCATATTTACTGAGTTTTGTAATATGGTTGTAATTTTTGACTCACAGGTATGGACAAAATCCAATCCGCCATATATACTAGGTGTATGGAAAAAAGCAATGATTTTGTACTAAAAAAGATTGAAAATGACCAATTTGAAGAATTTTGGCAAATGCTGACAAGCAGTTTCCCAAGTGATGAGTATCGCACCAAAGAAGATCACTTTGCTATGCTCTCCAATCCTTTGCATACCGTTTGGGCAGCTGCCTCCGGTGAGAACATCTTCGGATTCGTGACCACTTGGGATATCGGCAACTTCCTCTATGTCGAACATTTGGTGACTTCTCCAAAGTTTCGCAATATGGGACTTGGCAGCAAAATTCTCCAAAAGTTGGCAAGCCTTGCCACCTTGCCAATTTGTCTAGAAGTCGAGCCACCCGTCACCGAAATGGCAACTCGCCGTATAGAATTCTACAAGCGAAATGGCTATTTTCTCAATACATATCGATATTTTCAACCTCCATACGGCAGTGACAAACAACCACTCGAGCTGTTGATTATGACCTATCCACGTGCCATAACTCGGCTAGAATTCGACGATATGAAGTCTTCGCTCTATCCTGTCGTGTACAATGTAAGCAAAGATTATGCGCCAGCCGAATAATTGACCTACCACAAAAATGTAAAAAATATTTACTAGCACTTATTTTAAGTTGCTAGTATTTTTTTTTGGATATATAATTGAGCTATGGAAAAATTGAAAAAATTAGGACTATTATTCGTAACAATGCTGAAGATTGGTTTGTTCACTTTTGGTGGTGGATACGCCATGATTAGTTTGCTAGAAAATGAGTTTACCACCAAGAAAGGTTGGCTCGAAAATGATGAATTTATGGACATTATCGCTATTGCTGAGTCCACTCCAGGACCTATCGCAATCAACTCAGCGACCTATATCGGTTACAAGCTGTGCGGCGTACTCGGTTCGCTTGTCGCAACACTTGGTGTATGTATTCCATCATTTACTATCATCTATCTTATATCGCTCTTTTTCAACAAGTTTTTGGAGCTTACCATTGTAGCTGCAGCATTCAAAGGTATCCAAGCTTGCGTTGTATTTTTGATACTCAAAGCAGGTATCAAAATGTTCAAACAAATGAAGAAAAATGTATTCTCGTATGTAGTGATGAGTGCGACTTTTGTTGCTATGATTGTCATCAATATTCTTGCAGTCAACTTTTCTTCGATTTTCTATATCTTGATAAGTGGCGGACTTGGCTTGCTTGCATACGGCGTTCATCTTATCAAACAAAAATCAAAACTTGCACAAGAGAAATCTATTGCAGCTGTTGCCGACAAAACAGCTGACAATTCCCCTATGATAGAGGACGCCTCAGCCGACAATGAGAGTAATGTGGCTGTCGATGTCCAAGATAGCCAAGGTGAGGTCAATGCGGACTCCACCGACAGCATGGACAACAAGGAGGTGGAATGATGCCAATACTATTGCAACTTTTCCTTACTTTCTTGAAAATCGGTGCTGTATCATTCGGCGGTGGCTACGGTATGCTCTCTCTCATCAGAGAAGAAGTACTCAAAAACAACTGGCTCACTGAAGAACAACTGCTCAACTTTATCGCCGTGTCGGAGTCTACCCCAGGACCTATCGCAATCAATATGGCAACTTTCATCGGCTCTTCCCAAGCAGGCTTTGTAGGCTCATTGATGGCGACACTAGGCGTGGTGCTTCCATCGTTTGTCATCATTCTTATCATTGCAAGCTTGATGAAAAATCTCATCAAATACAACCCAATACAAGCTACGCTGAGCGGTATCAAAGCATCTATTGTCGGACTTATCCTAGGCACAGCCTGCACAATGTTTTTGTCCGTTATGTTCAGTATTGTGGGCACCCAATCATCATTTAGCTTTGACTGGAAAGCATTGCTCATATTCGGCATATTGAGTGTGATTGCTATCGTATTCAAAAAGGTGAAGGGCAAACAAATATCCCCAATACTTCTCATACTCTGCTCAGCTGTCATGGGCATGGCGTTGTACACTTGGTGACAATCTCCATTCGGTTACTTTACATGATAGTTCTAAACAAAAAAAGACTAACAAAGAATTTTCAATGTTAGTCTTTTTTGATAGATTGTGCAGTGATTTGACACGCTATTTTTATTGTCTATTCCAACCGCCATTGCCATCAGCCAAATATGTGCCGTTGGTTAGATTGGTCGAAACTCCATTCATCAAGCCCATTGGTTTGAATGTTACACTAGATACTGTCAGTGTTGCAGAGAATTTGTTTGCACTTGTAATATCTGTAGATGTTGCAACATTCCAATTTGCATTGCCGTTCAATACAAGCTTGCCGGTGTTTTTGCTGTTGGAGATATTGCCACCAAAACTACCGCCAGCCTCTACATTGACATCTCCGTTGATATCACATACAACCTTATCATTGATAGAGGTATATGGAAGAACTTTGATACGAGTTTGATTGATAAAGCCTTTCCCATTATATTCAACAATTACTGTGCTTGACTTGTCACTATCATTTGCAAAAGCAAAGCCTTCGCCATAGAATGATGCCTTTGCACCTTTCTTGATATTGGCAGTCGCCCCCTCTTCCACCACGAATGATGAGCCCGGCAAGAACTTAAACTTGCTGCCTAAATTGATAATAGAACCAGTATGTATGGTGATAGCATAGTTGCCTGCCAATGGAAAATCAAAATCAGCAGTATTGATAGTAATTGCGGAGATCGTTCCACCTACTTTGATTGAAATATCGTTGGTTGATATTTGTCCATATATGTCAATCTTCAACTTGTTTGTTTTTTCATCCAAATCTTTGACAATATATCCGTCAGTGCTCGCCACCTCAAAGAGAGCTTTTGCACCGATAATATTGAGAACTTCATTAGGTTTTGCTACTGAGGTAGAGATATAATATCTAGCGTTGAGTTTTGCCCCAAAGTCAACTTTGGTTGCTACTTCAATGTTTTGGATAGTAAATCTGTTGAATGGGAACAACCCTTTGTCTTTGGCGCTGTTAGAACGAACACCACCCTTCCAATCCTTGATAGCAAGTACGTCAAATATAGTTGAGCCATTTTTTGCCTCGACATTACCCTCGCCTATGATATAGCCATTACAACTGAGTGTTGCACCGCTGTTGACATTTATCTTAGAGCCTGCTTGCATGGTGATTTGTCCATAGTTGCCACCAGTATGACCTTGGGCAGCCGTTCCACTTACTGATCTCTTTGCGTTGACATTGAGTATGCCGTTAACTTCCAAAGTAATAGCCTTTGGAATAGTCAAAACAACATAGCTGTTGCCTAGTGCAGTCGCCGCTTCTATAACCTCGTTTTGCACTTTGCTATAATTGGCATCATAAGGCACGAGCAATTCTGCACCCGCTTTGATTGTATAATAGCTGATGTCATTGTAGATTGCCGCTTTGATACTCTCATCAGCAAAAGAAGTGTTTGCAGTCACAATCATCACTTTGCCTTTGACTGCTGTATGTATAGCATCCTCAATGGTGTAGTATACATTGCCAATCTTGACAGACTTAACTTTGACATAGACATTGTTGTCACTATCTCCAAGTTGGTAGTTGTCGGCGATTATCTCGATACCACTCTTGAATGTTCCTGCAAGTTTCCAACTGCTTGCGCCATTATATTTGATAGAATACAATTCCGCATTGAGTGGAGCGCCGTTGTACATAACCACTGGATTGATTGTGTAAGTATTGTTGGCGCTGTAATCAAATTCAAAGATATTTGTTTGGAGTGTTGCAACTGCTTTGGAAAGCACTAGTGATCTATCCAACACGATGTCGTTGTAGTTGGCTGGGTCGCTGTTGAACACTGTCTTATACGATGTTATATTGCAAGTTGGCACAATTGTTGGGTTTTGCCACTTATAGTTGGCACCTCCTTCAATATCAGCAAGTGTTTGGCTTGGCGCATATACACCTGTGAGTGGCTCTGGCACAAAGTCTGAATAATTGGCTTTGTTCATTTCCAAGCTAGTTGTATTGCCGACAAACACATAGTTTGCACTTGGGCTGTGGGCTGTTGCAGAATAATTACCTGCATTGCTAAAACTCTCGCCTTGACCTGCAAAAGTCACATTGCAATATACTTTTTCTTCATTTATATCCACAAAATATGCCTTAACGTCGGCTGATTGGTCAGCCTTGTTGTAAGTGTAGCTGTCAGCCTTTTCCCACACAACAGCCACTTCTTTTGCAACAATGGTCAGTGTGCCATTGATGACTTGGATATTGTAGTTGGCATTTGACGCAACACTCGCAACTATGGTGTATGTGCCAACATCTTTGCCCACTGCATATTCGCAAATATACTTGATGTTCAAACTGTCTGAACCAATCAATCCCTCGATTTGGCTATCGAATTTGACATTGGAGCCGAATTTTGCATTTTTGTTGTTTACTAGAACTTGTGCATCTCTTGCGCTTACATTCAATGTTCCACTCTCAAATATTGGAACATAGTTGTCAGCCACTGCTCCACTGATAGTGATTGTATAATCTCCAACATTTGCACCTACAACATAATCACAAGTAAGTTCTACGCCATTGAATACTTCCTTACTATCGTTGCCATACAAGCCTGTTGCAGTGTATGTATATGTTGGTGTTCCACCATAAATTATGCTGATATTGTCTGCGGTCAAAGTAACAGCTTTTTTGGTTACATTTACTTTGCCTTGGACAAAGTCAATCTCATAATTGAGTGAGGTCAAACCTGTTGCCTCGATTGTGTAAATGCCATTTACTCCACTTCCCACAACATAGTCTGTATTGTAGTCTAGACTTCCGTCCAAAGCCTTTTCATCTTCACCTGCGATAAAGCCCTCATATGTCACTGCCTCACCTGCAAGAGCTGAACCATATTCTACAGACAAGTCATTGACTCTCACGGTCAAATGCTTTTTGTTTACCACAAGTTTTGCCGACTTGAACTCGATATTGTAGTTGGAGAATTGGTCTATATTCTCAATTTTTGCACCAATATCATAACTTCCTACATTGTTTCCAACTTCATAAGTTGTGCTGGTCACAACACTTGCTTTGATAGCTTCAATATCACCGCCCAAAACACCTGTCACATTTGTTTGGAAAATTGGAGCTTGGTCGCCATAAGTGATAGCACTTGGAGTAGCCACGCTCACCACAACATTTGCCTTGGTGATAACAACTTGGGCATTGCCAAATACTTGGCGACCTGCATTGGTGATGCGATAATACACCTTGTATTTGCCTACATTGCTAAAAGTTGGGTTGGTCATCGAATATGTTTGTTCATCTGTGCTGTATTCTACAACTGAGCCATCTTCTAGCTCATTGATAGTGATAGAATGTTCCTTTGCATCATAAATGCCGTTGTAGCTGTGTGCGCTATGATTGATTGAACACTCGGTTACATTTATTTCGATATCATAATTGATATCATAGCATTTGGTGACATCAATTTCACCCTTTGTGATTGCAAAATCATTCCAAACAAACTCACCCATTTCCTTACCGCTTGCAATATATGTATTGCCTGCTTGGATTGGATTGATTGTCAATGTTCCGCTTGCTTGGTCACCTGCAACAAGCTTGCCTTGAGTAAGCTCTTGTGCTGTCACACTCCAACCTTTTAGGTTGTACATTATGCTTGCACTCTTCGAGATTGTGATGACACGAGGAGCAACATCGAATTTTGCACCAACAAACACAATATTGTAGTTGTTCCACACACTCTTGGTAGACACATTGATTTCAAAATTGCCAACTGCACTTTCGGTGTATGTAGTGGATAGTTGAATGTCACTCATCAAGCTTGCGTTGTCTTTGGCAAATACACCCTCAATGCTCACATTCTCTGAGGCCAACTCTACTTGGTCGCCATATATCACATTGGTTGGAGCAACTGCGGTGATCGTCATATCCTTTGGAGCTACATTGAGCTTGGCTGCAACATATTTGATGATATAATTCTTAGAAGATAGGCCGCTTGGCACAATGTCATACTCGCCAACATTGCTACCTTGTTTGTATGAACTTGTCACACTCAAAGCACCTGTAAAATCGTTCTTTTTCTCGCTGTCTCCTGCTGTCCAACCGCTGTATGTTACGCTGTAATTTGGAGCAATATCACCATAGGTCACTTGTTTGTTTTGAGCATTGATAGTGAGGTCAACTGGCAAAACTTGGAAGTCTTTTGCAATATAGCCGATATTGTAATTTTGCGTATATGTATCTACTTTTTGGCTGTCAATACTTGTTTGAACAATGTATGTTCCAACAGGACTACCTACAACATAATCAGTATTTACCACAATGTCATTTTGGAGCTTTTCTATATCTTGTTCGATAGCTCCTTTTATCTCGAAACTAAGTGCTTCGACTTCACTTCCATAGTTGATATTTGCAGGAGAAGCAGCAACGATTGTCAAATCTTTTTTGCCGACTGTCAAAACTCCAGCTGTCACCTCGAAATCATAGTTGAGAGCCTTGTAACCGTCAGCTAGTCTGATAATATATGTGCCGACATTGCTACCTGCCACATAATCGCACTCGTACGCAATATTTTGTACAACACCAATATTATCCTCGCCATACATATCCACAGCTTGTGCGGTGTATTCTACATTGTCGCCATAAGTGATAGCCTTGTCTTGTACAACAAGTCTAGCCATTCTCTTTGTTACGTTCAAAGTGCCTGCACTGAACACGATATTGTAATTGTCAGAAGATAGTCCGCTGACAGTTATCTCATATTCTCCAACACAGCTACCTTGTTTGTATGCAGTATCAAAAGTCAAAGTGCCGTTGATATTTGCCAAGCTCTCACCGCTTGCAAAACCCACAATCTCTGTATCAAATTGTGGAGTGGCTTCACCATAAACAACGCTTGCATTGTTGACTTTGACACTCAAATCTCTCTTGGTCACATGGAATGTGCTTGTATTGTATTGTATATTGTAGTTGGCAGCTGTCAAGCCTGACAAAATGCTGATAGTGTGTTCGCCGACACTAGGCTTTTCGGTATAGCTAAATATTGCAACACCGCTTACCACGCTTGCATCATCATTTCCTACAAGTCCGCTCTCTATCTCATAGCTAGGTTTCGCCATATCATCGCCGTACACCATATCCGCAACGACAGGTTTGATTGTAAGCATTGCTTTGTTGATAGTAAGTTTTGTCGCTGATGAGCTGATGAATGTATCATAATTGGCTCTTTCGACCTTGTATTCTATCTTATATTCGCCTGCATTTATCACAGACAACTCTTCTACAAATTCTTCTTCACCTTGGAGTCTATAGCTAACTTTGTCGCCTGCCAAAATTCCGCTCAACTCGATATTGTGGTTGGTAGCATCATATACAAAACTTGCATCTTGGGCAGTGATACCGCTGAGAACGCCATTTTCCACCACTACGCTCACTTCACTCGTTGCACTGACAACTGTCATACCTGCAACATTGGCAACAAGCTCGAACACATAAGTGTATTGACCTACTTCAAGTCCGTTGAGGGTGAGAGTGTCACTCTCGCTGTCAATTGGAACAAGTGTGTTGTTTTGCTTGATATACCACTTCATTGTATAATTGATATTCTCAGTTCGATTGAACAACGCACTCAAAGTCACCACAGAATCAGGTGTATATCCGAACACTGGTTTGTCGGCTGTCACGCTTGTCACTGAGATTGGCGCAAGTCTTAGTCTTGGATAATATACTTGGTCTTGTTCTATGGTTGTTTGGTCATCAATAATTGCCGCATTTTGTTTTGCTTCATCTATGCACCAAGTGTCGAACAAAAATCCGTTTGGTATGTTTTCTTCAATCTTTTCGTTGGCAGTGTTGGCAAATACAAAAATATTGCTTCCTTTTTCCATTTCTTTTTCCATAATAGTATTGCCTTCCAAATCCAAGAATTGGAGTTTGACTTTCTCTATCTCAGCACTATTTTTGTATCGTGGATAAATTTCCAAATTGGATTTTATATGGTCAAATTCTGCACTCCAACCCAAGAACTCTTTACCTTCCAACATTGGCACTTCAGGTGCAATGGCAGCATTGTTATATTCTACTTGTTGGCTATCTTTGCCACCAACTTGCAAAATATTACCCTTGCTGTCATAAAATTTTACCTCAAAGACAAGCACGCTCCACTTGGCATACAAATTACATGTTTCACTTGGAATGCCAACTTGTGGGTTGAGTAGTTCTTGGTCAATGAACCACCCCTCGAACTTGTAACCCTCTTTTTCTGGCACATAATTCCACCCTTCGGACAATTTTGCTGTACGAAGAATTGTGTCGCCGTCTTTGTAAGTTATTTCGCTTTCCGTTGTAACAACCGAACATGCTGTTGCTGTGAACAAAGTTAAGCATATTAGCATTGCTACCACTATTAACAAACCTACTTTTCCTTTCCAAACTCTCATATTACACCTACACCTTTGCAGCAGGGATTACAATGCCGTCAGCCTTGTATTGTTGCTGCAATTCAAAATTATTTACACTGTTTTTGTTGTACATAAAGAACACAAAGTCGCCTGTTCCGGCAGCCTGTGGAAGCATTGTACCTTGCAGATACAATGGGTCATTGATGTCTTGGTTGACTCCTTGTGCCAGCACTGACAGATTGACATTGTATCTACCTAGCTTTTCGCAAATAGCCTGTGTCATATCCAAACAGCCATAGTTGAAGCCTCCACCATAGAATACAATTCCTCCATGTACATAAGATACATCTCCTACACAATCTATGAGTTCTTTATACTTTTCATTTACGTTGGCAGCCTTGCCAATCATAGCCGACACATTCAAAGTCAAGAATGCTTGTGCATTGTTGGAAGTTTCGATAAGTGTCGAGCTGTCAACTTTGTCCAATTCTTTCCAGTCCAAAAGCTTGATATCTTCTTTGACTCTCACGATAGTTCCCATTGATGTGGCGGCTAGTTTGCTCCAATATGTTGGATTTAGGGAGCTGTAACCACTCAACATTGGTCCAGAAAAGTGAGTTTCGATGCCGACTGAGAAAAGTCCACTTGTCATGAATGCACAATTGGTCAAGGTGATATCAGTCAACACAATATTGTGATAATAGTCATCATCTTGTACATTACGTGGATCACAAATATCATAAGGAGTACCATTTGGTTTCAACAACTTTGTTATTCTGAATGTATCTTCCGAATTGCCTTGGGCAAGCACTGCTCTATTGCTACCTACTTTGAGAATAAATTCTCTAGCTTGGGATAGGATACAGCTTTCGATATCCACCACAATTCGTTCTTTGTCTGCATTTATTTGATTTTGGTCAGTGACAATAGGACTTTGGTCGAGTATTACTCTGCCAAAACTTCTCACCACTGTTCTACCATTGGATACACGACTGTTGAGCAAGCGACAATTGGACATAATTTCCAGTGTTGTTCCTGTATAATTTAGCCTGTTTAGGTCAAAGCCTTCATCGCCAATCAATGACTCATCGGAGCAACCTTTGAGGTCAATATTGTTGATAAGTACGTTGTCGTTGCGTACCAAAAAGACAATGTTGTCTTGCGCTTTGACTGATGCTGTATGGATCGCCACAAAGTCGAGCGGTCCTTTGAACAACAACGGCATACCTGTAGGGTCTGTTGCCTGAGTAAAATAGTCCGCATTGAGAGAGTGTCCATTGCCGAATATATCGTTCTTGAATTCTATGATATAGTTGACGAATGGCTTTGCCTCGCCCTTGTTGGCATAGAATTGCCAGTCAAAAGTCGTTGGCATAATATGCACGTTTCTTTTTAGTTCTTCTATACTCATTCCTGCTTTGCCAAGCATAATATCTTGATTCAACACGACCTTGTTTCCATCTTCCGTGGCTTTGCATAGGTCCGCATAGTTGTCCACGACTACGCCACCGCTCACACCTCTGAGCTTGATTTTGCTACTCACTTGCGTTCCAAAGTAGTCACCATAGCTCCATGCAGCTCGGATATTTGTTATACCAGTGCCGACTACATCTACTTTGAAATTATCGAGTGTAACAAATGGCTTCAAAATGTCCATATTGTCACTTCCAAAGCTTAGATCTGCTCCACTGTAATATTCTACACCGCTCTCAGTTGTCATCTTGATTTTCAGCTCTTGGCGATAGGTAGAATAAGCATTGTTTTTGATAGTCTGATTGCCTACGGTAAGCAAGTTCTCTATGCCATAAGTAACCGCATTGTCCACGAAATCAACTGCATAAACACCCTTGACTACATTGATGACTTTCTGAACATTTCCACCGACCTGTATCGAGTTTTTGAATGTTTGGATAGTGATTGTCGCACTGCCTGTCTTGTTGGCAATGATACTGCACAATGCTGTATTTTCTTTGACATCAAGACTGAGTACATCGCTGTCTACACTCCACTTATAAGTCAAGCCATCTTCATAAGGAATACCTTCTGTCACATACAAAACTTTGGATTTGATAATTTGATTGATATCGCCGTTGCCCGATTTGTCGTACGAAGTATATACTTTGATATCGTGTGGTTGAAAATTGAGTTGTAGCTTGCTTGCCCCTCCACCTACACTCACATCTAGATTCATCTTTGGTGCATGGTCTTTGTCGATGACCAAAGTTACCAAGTATTGTCTATCTGCCAAAGGTGTTATTTTGGTGGACAAAACACTAGCTATATCACTGCCCCCAATGACTATCTCACCTGCTCTGTCATCTGTCTTTTCCAACAAAAATTCTATCTTGCTACTCGTTTCACTACACATGATAGTGTTGTTTTGAAGTCCGTTGATTGCAAGTCCTGTATTGGACACGATAGGTCTAACAGTGACGTTGATATCGGTATAGATATCACCTTTTGCACCATTTGGGCATCTTAGGGTAACTTTGGCACTGCCTGATAGTTTGGCTTTGGCTTTACCTGTTACCTTGTTGATTTCCAACACATTGGAATTGTCAGAATTCCAAATAGTGGTCGTACCCGCAATTTCTTTTGGATAAATAAGCGAGTCGAATTCATATTCGCCAGTTGTCATTTCCAAGTTGTAACCGCTGTCAGTTTTGTGCAATTCCAATTTGTTGTACATCACATCTTCCACTTGTGGTGTCACGAACAAAACTTTGGTGCTGTACGCCGAAACAATTATACTGTCCTTAAATCCCTTGTCGGCTGACACAGCCGTGATTTTTGCTTTGCCATCGCTGTTGATAACCAACCTGCCATCATCTTCTATCTTGATATCGGCTTGTTTTTCATCTTCTAGCGCACTCACCTCGAACCTATATGCTTTGTTTTTCGCACCGGCAGGCTCTACATTGGCTTTTAGATAAATATCATTGGTGTAGTTCGCCAAATCAACATCGATAAAGCCGTCTTGGGTCTGAGTAGTAATGGATATGCCTGATGCAGGAATATCCACAAAAATACTTGCCACTTTGCCCACAGAGAAAAGTGCAATCATGAATATAAGCGGTACAATCATCACCAAGGCCAATACTTTTTGTTTCATGCTTCTCCCTCCGACATTTCGACAAATCTCTTTCTCAGTCCCACAAAGAGATATGCAACCGCCATTCCTACTACCACCAAGGTATAAATGCTGGAGAATAGATAAGTAAATAGCATTGTTGACTTGCCTTGTATTCCTTTGAACACTTGATAATACAGCGGTGCTCCACCCAAAATCAAAGAATTGAGTATTCCGAACAAAATGATTGTGGATACTGTGCTGTTGGACTCTTTTACTTCATTGTCCTCATCTGCAAAAAATCTTGGTTTGTTGAGGTCTTTGCGAGTTGCAAAGCATACTTGCCCTATGCCCAACAATGTGCCTATCACAAAAATAAATATACCTTGCCCCACACTTACTATATGAGTAGAAACAATGATAATTGAGCTGACCATCACCGTCCAAGTAGATACGATACTGCTGAACAATATCTTTGCTCCAAGTATTTCACTAGGGCGAATTGGCATAGTTTTTAGAGAATAGAAAATCTTTCCGTCACGGCTTATGTTGGTCGCACAAAAAGTGTTGGTCAAAGCACCGAACAACACCACCACGAAAAGTGCCAACTCAAAGTCTGCCCTAACAATAACCATTGAGGACAACATATTGACACCAATATCCAAACAAAAATGTACCATCATCGGCATAATAATTGCCACCGAAAAATACGATATTGCATAGTTGGGAGTGTGATAAATAAGTCGATATTCTTTTAGAAGCAAGGTCGCAAGCATTGGACTTTGTTTCATCTTGCTGTTGGCTTTGTAAGCTTTTTTGCTACTAGATAGACTGCGTGACTTGGTTGCTTGTTGTAGAGCAACAAGACGATTAGATATCCTACCGTTGCCAAAACTGCCACCATTGCCAACACTATCAACAAGTTTTTAACCAATGACTGACCTAGCACGACTTTGGCAAGCAAATTGGCAGGGAAAAGCCTTTTGGTCATTTTGTTGATGATTTCGAGTGTTGCACTCGAAAAGAAGAACTTGATTTCGCCTGTCACCAAAAGTGTTTTGACAAAGCCCAACAAGCGAGCATAAGCTGCAAATACCAATCCCAAACATACAGTCACTGTCACGAACAACAACACGTTGTTGGAACTGAAAAATCTCTTTGCATAGTAGAATGGCAAACACAATACCGAAGCAAATGACAAAGATATGATTGGCATAAGCACACAAACCAGCAAGGACAACCAAATATAGCTTTTGCCGACATCTGTCATCATCTTGAATACAATGTTGATAGGCAAAATAACGATTGCTGTCTTGATAAGCTCTTTGACATACACTTCTACGAGTTTTGATAAAAAAATAATAGACGACTTGATAGGCAAAGTAATCAATATGCTTCTGTCGTCACTTTCAAAAATAGCTCTATTTAGACTGAGGGTTGCACCTATTATGCTCGCCACCAACACTACCGCATAGGCAAGTGTCATCATTTCGTACATTCTTGCAGGCACATCAGGCACATTGTAAATTCTCAGTTCACAATACTTTTGTACAAACTTGGCATAGGCACTGACCGCTATGTATGTAATGAGCGCTGTCAAAACTATAGTCAACACAATTCCGACAATATCGAAATTTTTGCGACCTTTTTTTAGACCAGAAAATTTTTCTATCAGTCTTTTTTTGAGCAACACTCCTAGCATACTATTCCCCTATATAATAGCTCTCGAACAAGGTACTTTGACTACGCAACTCATCGTTCATCACAATATCGGCAACCAACTTACCTTTCTTGATGATGACTACTCTGTCGCAAATGCGTCTTACCAAGTCCAGATTGTGTGACGAAAACAAAATTGTTTTGCCACTCTCGACATAGCTTCTCATAAAATCAATGACCGCTCCTTGGGTGCGTGGGTCAAGACCAATCATTGGCTCATCGAGTATCCAAAGCTTTGGATTGTGCATAAGTGAACCCATCATACATATTTTTTGCTTCATTCCGTGAGAATAACTCTCGATAAGTTTGTTGATGTCATCTCCAAGTTTGAAAATCTCATCTAGCTTAGCTACAAGTTGTTCTCTTTCTTCGTATGGCACTTTGTAAACATCTGCCATAAAAGTCAAATATTGTTTTCCTGTCATTTTGACAAATACCGAGTGGCTGTCGTTGACAAAAGAAAAATTCTTCTTGGCGTGCAGTGGCATTTTTTCGATATCATAACCACATATCTTGACGCTTCCCTTGGTGATAGGTATCATTCCTGTAATACATTTGAGTGTAGTTGATTTGCCTGCGCCATTGATGCCTAGCACACCTACAATCTCACCTTGGGTACATTGGAATGAAATATCAGATATGGCAAAATCAGCATTCTTGCCATATCTCTTATATAGCGCAGTGACTTGCAATATAGTACAATCAGCTTCGCTCTCAAACTCTCTCTTGTTCAATTTTTTCATTCTTCCAAACCTTAACTATATAAAATCTATTATCTATGATTTCTTATAATAATATAGTTATACTAC
>CAMFVQ010000060.1 GCA_945992255.1 uncultured Clostridia bacterium | reverse complement strand
AACGTCGTGAGACAGTTCGGTCCCTATCCATCGTGGGCGTAGGATATTTGAGAGGATTTGCCCTTAGTACGAGAGGACCAGGGTGAACAAACCTATTGTGCACCAGTTGTCACGCCAGTGGCACAGCTGGGTAGCGAAGTTTGGCAGGGATAAACGCTGAAGGCATCTAAGCGTGAAACCCACCTCAAGATAAGATATCCCATATCGTAAGGTAGTAAGACCCCTTGAAGACTACAAGGTTGATAGGTCGGGTGTGTAAGTGCTGAGAGGCATTGAGCTGACCGATACTAATAGGTCGAGGGCTTGTTCGTAGTCAAGAGACTATGGAAGGCTATAATAATTTACGAAACACAGCAAAAAAAAGATACTATGCAGTTGTGAGTGTACACAACAAACATTCAGCCATTCTGGTGGCTATGGCGAGAGGGTCCCACCTGTTCTCATTCCGAACACAGAAGTTAAGCCTCTCAGCGCCGATGGTACTTGGTTGGACACGACCCGGGAGAGTAGGACGCTGCCAGTTCAAATAAGACAAGTAGAAATACTTGTCTTTTTTCTTGCATTTTTTTGTGTAGAAGACAATCCCTCAGGCTTGTTTCCGCTTTCAGCTCCAACAATCCAGCTCCCGCTGCACTACGGCAGCCTTTCTCAATGGATTTCTTTATCCGTAATAAGAGCGTCCCTTATGGTAAGGGGAGCTGTTTTGCGTTAGTGCTAACGGAAACAAAACTGAAGGGATAAGAAGCTCAGCTTGACAATCCCTATCGGCTTGCTTTCGCACAAGTGCTACAACTAGTCACTTCCCCTTACTAAGGGGCAGTCTTTATATGGATAGTTGCTTTGCAAATCGAGCAAAATCAAATCCCCAACTTGACTTATTTTTTACTTAATTTGCTTATTATTTTTGTATGAGTATTTACATTGGGTAGCCAATATGTTATAATAATTGTAGCAAAAAGTAAACGGAGGAGCTATGAGAAATAACATTTTTATTGTAGAAGACGACAAGAGCATCAGAGATATGTACGAGATTGCATTCTCCAAGGACGAGTTTGTTGTTTCTACTTTCGTTACTGCTGAAACTATGTTTGATAGTCTTAACACATCAAGTGTTGACCTTATTATACTTGACCTTATGTTGCCGGGAATGAGCGGATTGGAAGCATTGAACAAATTGAAGAGCAATGACGCCACCAAAGAAATTCCTGTCATCATCGTATCTGCCAAGGGCGATGAAAGCACTAAGGTACAAGGACTTGATATGGGCGCAGATGACTATATCGAGAAACCATTCGGTATGTTCGAGCTTGTTGCAAGAGTAAAAGCCAACTTGCGTAAAGCTGCACCAAAGGAAGAAGAGAGAATACTAGAGTACAACGACATTGTTATCAATGATGATGAGCATATTGTCACTGTCAATGGTAATGTTGTCAATCTTACACTCAAAGAGTACAAGTTGCTCCAACTTTTGATGCAAAATCTTGACAAAGTTGTGGACAGAGAGACAATTTTGCGTAGAGTGTGGGACTATGAATACTTTGGTGAAACAAGGACTTTGGATATGCACATCAAGTCACTCAGAAGTAAACTGGAAGAATTCACTCCCAACAAGTACATTGTGACCGTGAGAGGAGTGGGCTACAAGTTTTGTAAGATAAACAATGAGGAATAGACTTCTACTCAAAATAGCACTAATAACCACCATTGCTTTGCTTATAAGTGTAGGTATGAGCATTGGTGTTTTTTATTATATCAACATTTCGACTTTCAAGGACAACCTCAACAAAACGTCCAACTTTTTGGTATCCAATATCCAAAAATGCAAAAATGAAAGAGATCTAGAAGAGCTTTTGGACAATGTCAATGACCATATGATCAGTATATCAGTCATTGACCACAACAACTATCTTTTTGCAGACAGCCGACCTGGCGAATCTATCGTAGAGAATTTTGCAGGCAATCCCAATGTAGCAAGAGCTAGAAGAGAGGGCTCCAATTTTAAGATTGGCAAGCCTTACACCAACAATGCAACTATGCTTATGCAATTCATTGCCGTGGACAATCCACACCTAGATCAAGGGCAAATGGTGGTGCGAGTGAGCGTTGTTATGGTCCAAAATGACCGCCCTATTTGGGTGGCGATTTCGTTGGGTATTCTTATTTGGGTGGTTGTCGTTGTGGGTGCATATGTCGTTATCAATGCCTCTGTCAACGTTGCCATAGAGCCTATGAGCGAGATTGAGCAGTCCTTGCGCAACATTGTCAATGGAGAATTCCACAAGGTAAATATCGCTCGTTATGGCGATGAAGATCTCGACAACTTGTTCGGTCAGATTGATGAGATAAGCAACCAAATTTCTACCACGCTAACAGACCTCCAACAAGAGCAATTCAAGTCCAAATTCTTGCTTGGTGCAATGAGCCAAGGCATTCTTGCAGTCAGCAGAATGGGCACAATCATGCTCAACAACAACGCAATCAAGAATATTTTCGAGTATGAAGATTTGTCAGGTGCAAGCGTTGATGCGATTTTGGACGAAGAGTCGGCATCGAAGGTTGTGTCAGCAATCAAAAACAAGCAAAATATCATCTTTACTATGTACAAAAACGACAAAGTCTATCGTGTGGAAACCTTGCCAATAGAGCAAGATTTGGACAACAAAATAGTCAATGTCGAGATGATGATTGTGTTCACGGATATTACTCAAGAATACCAAAATGCAAAGATAAGAAGTGAGTTTTTTGCCAATGCTTCGCACGAACTCAAAACTCCACTTACAGCAATTTTGGGGTATTCGGAGATTATGTCGATGAACAAAGAAGGCTCGGTCGTAGACAAATGTTCGACTGAAATCACGCACAATGCTACCAAAATGAGAGAACTCATCAATGATATGCTCAGACTTAGCAGGCTTGATGCCCAAAAAGACGTCGAACAATCAGTCGAATTCGATTTGTTGGAAGTGTGCAATCAAATTGTTGAAGAACAACGAGATGTGGCGGAGAATAAGAAAGTTGCCATTGCACTCAAAGGCGAAAGTGCAACTATGATGGGCAAAAAGGATATGATTAAGACTGTTGTCCAAAACTTGCTCAACAATGCTATCAAATACAACAGGGCAGGCGGCAGTGTTGAGATGATTGTATGCGAGAAGAACGATTCGGTTATGCTCCAAGTCAAAGATACCGGTATAGGTATTCCTAAGGAACATATAGACAGAATTTTCGAGAGATTTTACAAAGTGGACAATGCTCGAACTCGCACTCAAGAGTCATCTACAGGTCTAGGTCTTGCCATTGTCAAACACATTGTACAAATCCACAATGGCACTATCAAAGTGGACAGCAAAGAGGGCAAAGGTACAACATTTACTATCACTTTCAGCAGAGCTGATTGCCAATCAAACGACAAAGAATAACTTGAAAAAAGCACAAAAATGCACCCACAATGGGTGCTTTTTTGATGAAATGTTGCAAGAAATTGCATATTATAATTATTATAATAAAGTAATATTATTTTTATTTTATATGCTGCAAAGAGTAAGAGAGCAACAAAAAACTGAGTACGATTGCACTCAGTTTGTTTTGTTGATTTTGTTAGGCAAGTGGATCTTCGATGAAGTTGATATTGTCACTGAATGACTTGAGGGCATCGCCATCACGCTTAGCACCTTCAAGTGTTCGGCTAGGCATACCCGATCCGAAAATCTTGTTGTCTGCAGTCATCAGTTTGAATGTATAATATCCATCTTTGTCGTTGCCATAAATGATGCTACCATTGTTCACAGCTTTGCGGAAAGTTTCGATTTGTCTAGCACGTGGGCGGATTTTGTAGCCTTCGCTTTGGAATATGGTGACATTGTCTTTGTTCTTGATGACAAATCTATATGGTCTTACCAATTCGCCCTCGATTTGTTCTACAACATATTTGCCGAATTTTGGCTCTGGTTTGTCACCAAATAGCTTGATGACAGTGATTGAAGTATCGTTGTTTACCACTGTGATAGGGGCAAAGTTGGATATGGTGTTGGCAGGGATGTCCTTAACCGGTGTAGTCTTGGTTTCTGCCTTGACAGCACTTGCTTTCTTTGGTGCTCTTGCACCGACAGGTCTTGCGGTTGGAGCTTTGACAAGATTGGCTTTCTTTTGTACCACTTTCTTCTTGGTAGAAGGGATGATGACTGGCACTGCTGGGGCAATGTTGGCTTGGATAGTAGCCATAGGCTCAACGACTGGCTCTTCAGCAGGTTGTTCCTCAACAACAGGCTCAGCCACAGGTTCAGGGGCTGGTTGTTCTTCTACAACAGGTTCAGTCACAGGCTCTTCAGCAGGTTGTTCTTCCACAACTGGTTCAGCTACAGGCTCTTCAGCAGGTTGTTCTTCCACAACTGGCTCAGCCACTGGCTCTTCAGCAGGTTGTTCCTCAACAACTGGCTCAGCCACTGGTTCTTCAGTAGGTTGCTCTTCTACAACAGGTTCAGTCACAGGCTCTTCAGTAGGTTGTTCCTCTACAACAGGTTCAGTCACAGGTTCTTCAACTTGTTCAGCAACTTCCGCTACCGGTTCTTCCTCGACAGGAGAGTCAACATCAGCACCACAATATGGACAGGTTTGTTCGGTGACTTTTGCACCGCATTGTGGACAAATTTTGGTGTTTTCGCTTTCTTGTGGTTGTTCTTCAACTTGTTCAGCAACTTCCGCTACTGGCTCTTCCTCGACAGGAGAGTCAACATCAGCACCACAATATGGACAGATTTGTTCGGTGACTTTTGCACCGCATCTTGGACAAAGTTTGGCATTTTCGTCTTGTTTGTCTTGTTCATCTTGCAAAGTATCGTTGAGAATATCATCGACATCAAGGTCACCAAAGTTGACATCATTTTCGACTGCATCAGCTGGTGGCAATGCGGAAATATCAACTTCTTCGGTTGGTTGTTCCTCAGATGTGTTTTCTGCAACTTGTTCTTCGTTTTCGGTAGGCTCTTGTGCGTTCTCCAATTCGCTAGAATCAATCACACTGGTATCTACACTTTCTACTTGGGTAGTTGGTTTCGCCAAAAGTGAGTCAATCTCGTTGCCGATAGGGGTAGAGCAACTCTCTGGGTCTGGCACTTTGTCTAGGACAGCAAAAGCTGGAGCGATAGGCGCAATAGGTTTGGTAGACATAGCATATTTGTTCTGAATGTCTTTGACAATTTCATCAGCATTGTTAAGCTCGCTTTTAGAAACACGTTTTTTAGCCAAACAAGCACACAAAATGATGAGCAAAAGCATAAGTCCTGCGGCAGCTGCAATAATCCACCACATGGTGATAAGAGTACCGCCAAGCTCAATTTGTCCCATCATAAAAGTTTTAATCATATCTAGAAAGCTCGATGATGAGCCAGTAGATGCACCAAGAATGTTATTCATAATACACTCCTTCAAAAACTTAGTAATAATATATTAACACAAATAATAATTTTTGTAAATATAATAATAAAATAATCAAATAAAATAACATTGTTTGGTAAAAGAATTTTGTATAATTTTGCGTTTTTTTGGATTTGGAAGGCGAAAGGCGAAAAATAAAAGAGTGTGATTTTTTGGTGAAAGAATTGTAAGAGAGATTGGTTTTTGTGTTGGTTGTCGAGCAAATTGCGGAAGTAGGTAGCGTGTCTGCTGTAAAGACATAGTCAGGTGGCTGTTTTGCTTGTGATAAAGCAAGTGAAAGTGTGGGGAGTGTCTTTGTTGTGAAAGTTGTTGATTGAAGTGTTTAAGGCTATTGCGGTAATGTTTTTTGCGAGTGTTGCAAGAGCTGCTGAGATGCTTGTAGGTGAGTATTGAAAAAGTTGCTTGCTGTTGTGTGTGGACTTGAAGAGCGGTTTTTTAGGGTGAGAGAATTGTAAGAGAGCTTGTTTTTGTGTTGGTTGTCGAGCAAGTTGCGAAAGTAGGTAGCGTGTCTGTTGCAAAGAGCTATTTGGGGGGGCGTTGGTAGCTTGGTTGAAAAAGAAAAGAGAGCATTATTGCAAGGGCTGTTGTGATTGGCTGTTTTGTTTGTTGCAATAGTGATTAGGCAGTAAAGACCGCTTGATTGAGAACGGCAAGAAATAGATTTTGGCAAGATTTGAAAATGTTTGAAAAGGGGCAAGTTTATATTATTTGTGTAAATTTTCAATTATTTTGGCAGTATAGTATTGCATATTGTAAATTATGGGGGTAAAATAATGGTATGCTAAATTCGGTGTGGATGAGTGCGGTAGCAGGAGTGGGGGCTACCTTGATAGGTGTGTTGATTATGTCCTTGATAAAAATTAAGGATGAGCAAAAAATGGCACTTGTATTGAGTTATTCGGCAGGATTTATGTTGGCGTTGGTTGCGTTCGATATGATTCCTGAGGCCATAGAAAAAGCTGGAATATGGGTATTTACGCTTTCGTTGGTTGTGGGCTTGGCGGTGATGGCTGGGCTGGATACTCTCATTGAAAAGAAAGTTTCCAAGCTCCAATCTGTGCAAGATAGCAAAAGCAGGGCAAGCGAAATACTGATTTTGATTGCAATGTGCTTGCACAATTTGCCTGAAGGTATGGCTTTGGGTGCGTTGGAAGTGGCGAAAAATGCAATAGCATTCACGATATTGCTCAGCATACATAATATCTTTGAAGGTATGGCGATTGGGGCATCGCTCCAAAGCAACAACGAAAAGATAAGCACAGCGGTATTTGGTGGCATTTTGGCAGGTTTGCCAACTGTCATTGGTGCAATGATTGGATATGGCATATCCAATATATCGGCGACATTCGTGACAATATGTTTGGCATTGTCATCAAGTGCAATGATATATGTTGTGTTCAAAGAATTGCTTGCCCAATCATACGAAAAAGGCAACAAGTTGGTGGTAGGATTTTCGACTATTGCCGGACTGGTGATAGGTATGGTAATCATATATCTTGTATAATAGATAAAGCTTTCTAAATAAAAAATATCCTTGGATATGCAAAATATAAATATTGGTGTAAAATGGAAACAAAAGTATTGGAAGGAAAAATAGCCTTAGAAGAAGGCAAAAAGATTATTGGTAGTGGCGATGTGGTTGCATTCCCTACCGAAACAGTCTATGGACTTGGTGCAGACGCTTTCAATGAGAGTGCTGTGGCTAAGATTTTTGAAGCAAAAGGTCGCCCAAATGACAATCCACTCATTGTACATATTTGGGATAAAAGTCAAATAGATGAACTGGCAAAAGACATATCAGATGAGGCAAGAGCCGTGATAGACAACTTTATGCCCGGTCCTATCACCATTGTGTTGAAAAAGTCGGACAAAGTGCCATTCAATGTGACAGCAGGACTTGATACTGTGGGTATCAGAATGCCGGAACATAGAGTTGCAAGAGAGTTTATCAAAGCTTGCGAAACCCCAATCGCAGCTCCATCGGCTAACACTTCTACTCACATAAGCCCAACTTCTGCAAAGCACGTATATGATGATATGCAAGGCAGAATTCCACTCATCATCGAGGGTGGAGATTGTGGTGTAGGCATCGAGTCAACCATAGTGGACTTGACAACCGATGTGCCAACCATACTAAGACCGGGTGCAATCACGGCGGATATGCTCGCTGAGGTGCTAGGGCAAGTCACCAATTTTACAGGTGAAGTGGTGGTGGCGAAAGCTCCCGGAATGAAATATAAACACTATGCTCCAACTTGTGAAATGGTGGTGGCAACAACTCTAAGTGCAGCCCTTGAAGAATATGACAATCAAGCTGAAAAATGCCAACCTGTGTTGATTTGTTCGGCAAAGTGGTCGGCTCAGACAGGTGATAGAAATGTCATCAATGTGGGTGACGATGAGAGAGAAGTGTGCAGAAGTATTTATGGTGCAATGCATATTGCTCAGGACAAATACCAATACATAATATGTGAGGACTTTGGCGATGAGGGCATTATGCTGTCTGTGATGAACAGAGTAAACAAGGCTAGTGGAGGCAAAAAAATATGAAAATAACGTTTGTATGCACAGGCAATACTTGCCGTTCTCCTATGGCGCAAGCTATTGCACAAAAGTATGTGGAGGACAACAACCTCGATATAGAGGTGGACAGCGCAGGACTTGGTTGCGCCTATGGCGTGCCTATGGCTGAGCATACAGCAAAAATCATAGAGGAGTTGGGGATATTTTTTACCCATACTTCCCAACCACTTACCCAAAAATTGGCAGATGAGAGCAATCTCATTGTGACAATGGAAAAGTGGCAAAAAGATGCCCTGCAACAAGTGCTTGGCGACAAGGTCGTGTGTATGAACGATATCACTTTGCGTGGCGATATTGCAGACCCTTATGGCGGAACAATGGAAACTTATAGAGAAGTGGAAAAGAGCTTGGAAGAGAGTATACCGTTGGTAGTCAAGTGGGCGATGAATTGATAAAATTTTCTGCAAGTTGTGCTACGAGAGAGCTTTGGAAACGAGTACGATAGTAAATCGATATTGGTAATGCAAGTAGAAAAGTGTAGCAAAGACAGCACAATTTGTAAAAAGCGAAAAATTGTGAAAAATAAAGCAAAGTAAAAGATAAGTAAAAAAGAAAAATAAGTATAGAAATTGAAAAAATTATTTGCTATAATAGTATCAATAGCAAGAAAAAGGAGATATTTATGAAAATTGCAATAGGATGTGACCACGGCGGATATGTACTCAAACCCGCTATCAAAGATTTGCTTGCTAGCCGCAACATTGAGGTTGTGGACTGTGGCTGTGAGGGAGAGTCAGTAGATTATCCTGACTATGCGCTCAAAGTAGCAGAGCTGGTAAGCCAAGGAAAAGTTGATAAAGGGATTTTGTTGTGTGGCACAGGCATAGGTATCTCGATTGCTGCCAACAAAGTAAAAGGAATAAGAGCAGCTGTTTGTCACGATGAGTTCACCGCTCAAATGTGTTCGGAACACAACAACGCCAACATCATTGCACTTGGCGGAAGAGTTTTGTCAGTAGAACAAGCTGTCAAAATGGTAGCTATTTGGTTGGACACTCCATTCGCTGGCGGTAGACACGAAGGCAGAGTAAACAAAATCATGGAGATAGAGAGCAAATACTTCAAGTAAGCTATATCATAAGGAGCATGTATGATTGAAGAAATGATAGAAAATATTTTGCAAGCCGAACAAAAGGCTGAGCAAATAGTAAAAGATTCGGTGGCTGAGAGCAAGGATATTGTCAACAATGCCAAAGAAGAAGCTATCAAAATTAAAGAAGATGCGGCAATACTTCTCAAAAGAGATGTGGAAGATGCTACACGCAATGCAAACTATGTTGCCAACAGACAAAGGAAACAACTCATCGAAGATTGTGAAAAAAGCAATGACGCTTTGAAAGAATTGGCAAACAAAAATAAGCAACAAGCTATTGATTTGATTATTGGGAGTCTAAAAGAAAAATATGGCAATTGCTAGAATGTCCAAGTTGTTGCTCGTGGGCAACAACAAAGAAAGAAAACAACTCATCAAAAAACTTCACAAAGCAGGTTGTGTGGAGATTGTTTTTGCGGACAAATATCAAAATGTTGAACATATCGAAGATGTAAAAGAGGTTGACAGCGTATCTCAAATGCTTGCCAAACTCGAATTTGGTATGCAAACATTCAAAGACTATAAGACTGAGGCAGCTCGTATCATCAAGAATAACAAAGGTGTTGAGTACAAAGAGTGCAAGCCTGATGGGCTGCTCAAAGCTAAGCCTAGTTTGACTTGGGAAGAACTCGATGAGTCAAGAACACTCGAAGAAGAGGTCTTGCAAAAAATCGATGAGATAGGCGAGCTAAATCAACAAATATATCAAAACAAATCACAAAGAACTAAGTTGGTATCGACAATCGACCAACTTAAACCATTTGTTGGGCTGGATATGGCTGTGGACAAGTTGAGAGATACCAAAACGACTTCTGCTTGGCTGGGTTATATCAATGCAAGCAAAAAAGAAAGTCTAAAAGATTTGGACGAGCTGGCTGTATACCAAACTTTCGACAGCGGTTCGACAACTGCCGTTGGGGTGGTTGCTCTCAAAGAAAAAGCCGATGAAGTCAACAATATTTTATCTTCACTCGACTGGGTGGCATATTCTTCTACTTGCAAGGGCGTGCCAAGTCAAGAAATAGACAAGTGTCAACAAGAAATCAAAGAGCTTGACAAACAAAATGAAGAAATGGTCATCGAACTGGTGCGACATGACACAATTCTTCCTCAAATAAGACAATTACACGACTACTATTCGCTCGAAAAAGCAAAGAATGAGTGCGAATATAAGACTGCTTCTACCGCTTCATCCTATGTATTGGAAGCTTGGGTGCCAAGCGACAAGGTGGAGGAGTTGACAAAAGAATTGGAAGAGTGCGATCTCAATCTAGCATTCTTTACTCGTGAGCCAAAAGAAGATGAAATTCCACCAAGCTATGTGGAAAATAACGCAGTTGTAGCGCCTTATCAAGACGTTACCAATATGTTCTCGGCTCCTAGTTACAACGAGATTGACCCAAACCCATTCGTGGCATTCTTCTTCTTTGTGTTCTTTGGAATGATGTTGTCCGATGCCGGATATGGATTGGTGTTGACATTGCTCACAGGTATTGTGCTGGCGGTGATAAAACCACCAAAGGGACAAAGCAACCTTATCAAAATTATCTTTATGGGCGGTATCTCAACGATTATTTGGGGTGCGGTGTTCGGAAGTTATTTTGGCGTGAGTGCAAAGGACCTAGGTATTCCGTATTGGTTCAACCCAATAGATGACCCAATGATGATGCTCTTCCTTAGCCTTGGAGTAGGTATTTTCCAAATGTGCTTTGGTCTTGGTATCAATATGGTGGCACTCATCAAACAAAAGAGAGGATTCGAGGGCTTTTGTGCAACATTCAGTTGGTATTTTATGATACTAGGTCTTGCAGGGGGCGCACTTGGTGGCAAACTGGCAGCTTGGGTACCAACAGTAGGTTGGATACTCTTTGGAGTTGGTCTTGCATTGTTGATGATAGCAGGAGCTATCGGCAAGAAAGGCTTCAAGAAAGTGAGTGGAGCGCTCAGCAACGTATACGGCATAATCAACTTCTTCTCAGACTTGATGAGTTATACTCGTATATTTGGATTGGGCTTGGCTACTGCCGTTATCGGTATGGTATTCAACCAAATCGGTATGGTAATCATGGGACTTATCCCTGTCAAAGCGATTGGAGCGTTGTTTGCGATGATCATATTCTTGATTGGTCACGTATTCAATGTGGGTATCAACACACTTGGTGCTTATGTACACAACTCTAGACTCCAATTCGTAGAGTTCTTCGGAAAATTTTATACAGGTGGCGGAAGACTTTTCCGTCCGCTTGGAAGTGAAATGAAATACTATTATATCAAACCTAAGGAGGTTGAAAAACAATGAACGGTGCGTTTATAGCAATTATTGGAGCAGCTTTGGCTGCGTTGTTGGCAGGTTGTGGCTCTGCAATCGGTGTAGGTATCGCTGGTCAAGCAGCTGCAGGAGTAACAAGTGAAGACCCAGATAAGTTCGGTAAAGTGCTTATCCTAGAGCTTTTGCCTGGTACACAAGGTATCTATGGACTTATTATTGCGTTCATGGTATTGTTGCAAGCAGGATTTTTGAACGGCAATATCGTTGCTTGGGAAAACATCAAAGGTTGGGCAATGGTAGCAGCTTGTACCCCAATGGCAATCGTTGGTCTTGTATCTGGTATCTATCAAGGCAAGTGTGCTGCTTCAGCTATTGCAATGGTAGGCAAGAGAGCAGAAACATCTGGTAAAGGTTTGCTTTTGACCGTAATGGTAGAAACATACGCTTTGCTTGCACTTTTGATTTCATTCTTGAGTGTAATCTTTATCAAATAAGGTAATTATGAACAACAAAGAAAGCATTATCAACAAAATTATTCAAGATGCGACAGACACTGCTGCGTCCAATCTTGAAAAGGCTAACAATCAAGCACAAGAGATAATATCTGCAGCTAAGCAAAGTGCAAAGGACTTCCAAGAGCAAAACAAGGAAAAGCCTAACGCACTTGCTAGTGATATTATTGCACGCTCACTCAGCGTGTCCAAACTTGACTGTCGCAAACTTACACTTGTTGCCAAAAAACAAATCATTGATGATATATTTGGCGAAAGTATAGAGTATTTTCGCGCCCAAAAGTCCAAAGAGTATGTGGACTTTGTAAATATGCTCATAGAAAAGAACGCACAAGATGGCGATGTGGTGATAGTTTGCGAAAAGGATAAGCAACTGCTTGATAAGGCTTGGCTTGAAAAACTTGCTAAGAAAATTAAGAAAAATATCACTTTGTCTGAACAAGTGGGCGACTTCAACGGCGGTATAATTTTGTCTAGCGAAAACTATGACAAAAATCTATCACTTGACTTGGAACTTGAAGTGTTGAGAGAAGACATAGAAAAACAAGTGAGTGAAATTTTGTTCGAGGAGAAATAATATGGCAACCAATTCTCTTATTTATTCCAATGCCAGAGTGAAAACTATGGAAAATTCCTTGTTGACGAGTGAAAAAATTACCCGTATGGTTTTCGCTGAGAATTTGGAAGATGGCGTCAAGGTGTTGACTGAGTCTGGCTATGGCGGAGAATTGATAAACGATGCAAAAAACTTCGATGACATTATCCTTGCAGAAACAAACAGAGTAGCCAAGTTCGTGGTGAGTGCAATACCAAAAGACAGTGGTATGGAATGCTTGGTAATCGGCAGTGATTATCACAATGCCAAAGTGTTGGCGAAAGCTAAGTATGGCAAGGTGACAGAGTACGAATTTATGCTGATGCCTGCAGGACTTGTAGATGTCGAAATGCTCAAAGATAGCGTGATGAACGACAACTATTCCTCATTGCCTGCACCTATGGCAAGGGCATTGGGAGAATTGGACAGTTTGCTTGCTGTGGGCAAAATTAACCCACAAGAGATTGATATAAGACTGGAAAAAGCAATGTATGAGCAAAGTCTGAGCATTGTACGCAAGGCAAAAAACAAGAGCCTTGTCAATTATGTGCAAGCAAATATTGATTTTTCCAATATCTCAACATTTGTCAGATGCAAGAGAGTGGGCATGGACGAGAGGACTTTCAAAGAAAGCTTCATCGAAGGTGGAAAGTTGGACAGAGCTTACTTCTTGGCGGTGTATGACCAATCTGTTGAAGTGCTTGGCGACAAGTTGAAATACAGCGATTATCGACAAGTTTCTGACAGCGTGACAAGAAGTGATATGAACGAATTTGAAGTGGTGTGGGACAACTACCTGCTGGCTATATTCAAAGAAGACAAGAATGACTTGTTCTCCATATCACCACTTGCAGGATTTTATGTAGCAAAAAAAATAGAGCAAAAAGTAGTCAGAATGATTTTGACACTGCTCAAAAATAACATTGATAAATCGCAAATAAAAGCGAGATTAAGGGACTATTATGTATAACAAAATTGCCATGATAGGAGATAGAGATATTATACTTGCTTTCAAAGCTATCGGTATGGACACTTATGAGGCAACCGATGCGGAACAAGTGAGTTCTCTGCTCAAAAAACTCTCAAAAGAATGTGCAATCATCTACATTACGGAAGATTTGGCACAAGAGTGCGAGAGTGTGTTGGAGAGATATAAGACAAAAAGTTATCCTGCTATTATTCCGTTGCCATCGTCAAAAGGTAGCACCGGTTATGGTATGGAAGGTATAAAAAAAGATGTAGAGCGTGCCATTGGGGCGGATATTCTATTTAATAAGGAAGATTGAGTATGCAAGAAAAAGGAAAAGTAATCAAGGTTTCGGGTCCACTTATTGTAGCTGAAGGACTCAAAAACTGCAAAATGTTCGACGTAGTAAGAGTAAGTGAAAAAAATCTTATCGGCGAAATTATCGAATTGCGTGGCGATAAGGCTTCTATTCAGGTGTATGAAGAGACAAGTATGCTTGGCACAGGAGAAGAAGTTTATTCTACCGATGCACCACTTTCTGTAGAACTAGGTCCCGGTATCATCGAGGGTATCTATGACGGTATCCAAAGACCATTGGTTAAGCTCGTGGAAAAGTACGGCGATCGTATCGAAAGAGGCGTGGATATGCCTGCGCTTGACCATACCAAGTTGTGGGAATTTAAGCCAACAGTTGAGGTAGGTGAGAGCGTTGAAGAGGGCGATATAATCGGCACAGTGCAAGAAACTAAGATTATTGAACACCGCATTATGGTGCCATACGGTGTAAAAGGTGTGGTAAAAGAAATCAAGAGTGGCGAGTTCACTATCGATGATGTGGTGTGTGTGTTGACTACGGACAAGGGCGACAAAGAGCTTACAATGTGTCAAAAGTGGCCTGTGCGTGTCGCTAGACCTTACAAGAACAAGATGAGTCCATCTCGTCCGCTCGTGTCTGGACAAAGAGTCATCGATACATTTTTCCCTGTTGCTAAGGGCGGTGCGGCTTGTATCCCTGGACCATTCGGAAGTGGAAAAACAGTCGTACAACATCAGCTAGCAAAATGGGCAGATGCAGATATGATTGTGTATGTAGGTTGTGGCGAACGTGGTAATGAAATGACCGATGTACTCAACGAATTCCCAGAGCTTATCGACCCAAAGACTGGCGAGGCTTTGATGAAGAGAACAGTGCTGATTGCCAACACTTCTGATATGCCGGTGGCAGCTCGTGAAGCGTCTATGTACACAGGTATCACCATTGCAGAATATTTTAGAGATATGGGTTACAATGTTGCGATTATGGCTGACTCTTCTTCTCGTTGGGCTGAGGCACTAAGAGAAATGTCTGGTCGATTGGAAGAAATGCCTGGTGAAGAAGGTTATCCTGCTTATCTATCTTCTAGATTGGCTAGCTATTATGAGAGAGCAGGTATCGTTTACACTTTGGGAAGAGATAATCGTATCGGTTCGGTTACTGCTATATCTGCGGTATCTCCTGCCGGCGGTGACTTGTCTGAGCCAGTTACTCAAGCGACGCTGCGTATCGTAAAAGTGTTCTGGGGATTGTCCGCTTCACTTGCTTACAAGCGTCACTTCCCAGCTATTGACTGGATAGGTAGCTATTCGCTTTATCTCGACAAAATGGCGGATTGGTATGATGAAAATGTCAATACTGAGTGGGCAAATTATCGTGATAAGGCTATGAAAATTTTGCAAGAAGAGGCAGAACTTGATGAAATCGTGCGACTTGTCGGCGTGGACGCTTTGTCCTATGAGGATAGACTTACTATGGAAACTGCCAAGTCCATAAGAGAGGACTATTTGCACCAAGATGCCTTCAATGATGTGGACACTTATGCAAGTATGGAAAAACAATATCGTATGCTCAAACTTATCCTCGAATGTGACAAGGTGTCTAGAGAAATGCTTGCGCTCGATGTTGACCTCGAAGATATTTTGGCTATACCTGCAAGAGAGAGCATCGGCAGATGTAAGTATATACCAGAGAGTCAAATGAGTAGATTCGAGCAGCTCGAAAAACAAATGCGTCAAGAGTTGCAAGATCTTGCGAATATAGATTAAGGAGAAGCTTATGTTGAAAGAATATAAGTCAATTAAGGAAATTGTCGGACCATTGATGCTGGTCGAAGGCGTTGATGGCGTAAAATATGATGAACTCGTTCAAATTGTTGCCAAGGACGGCTCTATCCGTATGGGTAAAGTGCTTGAAGTCAATGGCGACAAGGCTATGCTCCAACTTTTCGAGGGCGCACAAGGTATCCAAATGTCTTCTACCAAAGTTAGATTTTTGGGAAGAAGCTTGGAGCTTGCTGTGTCTGAAGATATGCTGGGAAGAGTGTTCGACGGACTTGGCAATCCTAAGGACGGAGGCGCTCCTATCATTGCCGAAAAGAGAATGGATATCAACGGTCAACCAATAAATCCTGCCGCTCGTGACTATCCTGATGAGTTTATCCAAACTGGTATCTCGGCTATCGATGGATTGAATACTTTGGTGCGTGGTCAAAAGCTCCCTGTGTTCAGTGCTTCAGGTTTGCCACATGCCCAACTGGCTGCTCAGATTGCTAGACAAGCTAAGGTGCTTGGCAACGACAGCAAGTTTGCAGTAGTGTTTGCAGCAATGGGTATTACTTATGAAGAAGCCGAATTTTTTATGGCGGACTTCCGCAAAACTGGTGCGATTGATAGAGCGGTTATGTTCATCAACCTTGCCAACGACCCTGCTGTCGAGAGAATTGCAACTCCTCGTATGGCACTCACCGCAGCTGAATATCTTGCGTTTGAAAAGGGCATGCACGTGCTTGTTATTATGACAGATATTACCAACTATTGTGAGGCGCTTAGAGAAGTGTCCGCAGCAAGAAAGGAAGTGCCTGGTCGTCGTGGTTATCCTGGTTATCTCTATACCGACCTTGCGACAATGTATGAGAGAGCGGGTAGAATTAGGGGCAAGGAAGGCTCAATAACTCAAATCCCTATCTTGACTATGCCTGAAGATGACAAAACTCACCCTATCCCTGACCTTACCGGCTATATCACCGAGGGACAGATTATTCTTAGCCGTGAGCTTTATAAGAAAGGTTTCAACCCACCTATCGATGTGTTGCCTTCTTTGTCAAGATTGAAAAACAAAGGTATTGGCGAGGGCAAAACTCGTGCAGATCATGCCGACTCTATGAACCAACTTTTTGCCGCTTATGCTCGTGGTAAAGAAGCAAAAGAGTTGTCTGCAATTTTGGGTGATGCGGCACTCACTCCGGTGGATAGATTGTATGCAAAATTTGCCGAGGCTTTCGAGGAAAGATATATCAATCAAGGATTCAATGAAAATCGCTCTATCGAAGAAACATTGCAAATTGGTTGGGAACTCCTCACAATTTTGCCTCGTAGCGAAATGAAACGTATCAAAGACAAGTATCTAGAAGAATTTTATGACAAGATAAAAGGATAATTATGGCAGTTGGAAGATTGAAAGTAAATCCAACCCGAATGGAACTCAAACGACTCAAAGGTCGCTTGAAAACAGCCACAAGGGGACATAAGTTGCTCAAAGACAAGTCTGATGAAATGATAAGAAGATTTGTCGAATATGCCAAGGAAAACAAAAGGCTGAGAGCAGAAGTGGAAGAAGAGTTGGCAGCAGCTCTCCAAAGCTTTGTTTTGGCGAAAGCGGTAAGCGATGAGGCAACCATTCAGGAAGCCTTGGCTATGCCGAGCAAGTCAGTAGAGCTGGAACTTTCCACGACCAATGTTATGAGCGTACTTGTACCAAAAATTGAAATAAAAGAGTCCAATTCTAGAGAGAGTTATCCATATGCTTTCTCGGAAGTTACTGCCCAACTCGATAGCTCGATTATGACAATGAGCGGATTGCTCGAAAAACTTATAAGACTGGCGGAAGTGGAAAAAACTTGCAATATGTTGGCGGTGGAAATCGAAAAGAATAGGCGAAGAGTAAATGCCCTAGAATACGTTATGATTCCACAAATCGAAGAGACTATCAAGTTCATCACAATGAAGCTCGAAGAGAACGAAAGAGGCAACATCGTCAGACTGATGAAAGTCAAGTCGATGCTGGCGGATAAACAATAAAAAATAGTAGGTGAAAGCCTACTTTTTTTGTAGAGAAATGCTGATATGTGGCTTCAAATGGATTGATAAAGTGAAGATAGCGTCGGAGCAAAAATATTTTGCCAAATCAATAAAAATATCATATATCCCCCAACTCGTGCATAAAGTTTAGTAACTGAAAAGGGGGCTATGATGAAGAAAAGAATAACTACAATTTTGGTGGTAATAGTTGCGGTATGCTTGCTGATGGCGGCATGTACTGATGACAGACCTAACATTCAAAAGGTGAGCGAATTGGTGTCCAACAAGCAAACAATGATGATGATTGGGACAGATGAAAACTTTGGCGTTATGGTGAGCCAAATGCACGAAGAAGACGTCTTTGTGGCTGATGGATTGGTAGGCAAACAAACTACCAACACTACGCTTGCTGTGAAGCCGCTCAAAGCCAATTTGCTAAGCAAACAATATACTTATACACTTGTGGGCGAAAAGGGGAATTTGAGTGGAGAATTGGTCAAAGACAACCTTGGAGTGACATTCAAGAGCAAGCTCGAAAATATCGAAAGTATTGGCACAATCAAGCAAGTTGTTGTCAAGTATGATGACAAGGAAGTGACAATCGACCTTGCGGATAAAATGGTGGGACTCGACTGGCAAAAAGTGCTGAAAATTGCGTATGAAACATATCAAGATAAGATTGATGAGGCGATGGGCAGCAAGGAAGGGCTGGGCAGAGAGGTGTATATCAAAATGCTGTCGGACAAAGCTACACTTGGGGGAGAGTGCTATTGGTATGTGTCATTTATTGCATCGAGAGATGACTATTGGGCGGTGCTTATCGACACTAATGGCAGTGTAGTAAACAAGCGAGAGTATTGCGTAAAAAGCTGAAAACTCGATACATATCAACAAAATGCCTAAGTAATATGTGTTGGTGTGGAACGTATCTAAGAAAAACATACATAAGTTTTGGCTAAAAAATGTGATGTAGCAAGCAAAAATAAGACAATATTGGGAAAACAATATGTAGCAAATTGAAAAAAATATGTAGCAACAGGCTTTGGAAAATAAAGCAAAATGCACGAGAGTTGCTTTCTGCAAAGAGAGGATATGCCTGATATTGTTTTGGGAGCACAAAGACAACAATATGTAACGTATATCAAATGATATAATTATTATAATAAAAACAAGCCTATCAATCGATAGGCTTAAATGCTTTATTCTTTATAATTTTGGGTGTTTGCCTTGGCTTTGTCTTGCTTTTCGGCAAGCTTCTTGGCAGCTTTCTTTTCTTTGTTGATGCGTTTCATTTCTTTGGCTGCTGCACTACGTTCTTTCATGGAACGAGCTAGGTTGCGCATGCTTACTAGGAAACCGTGGCAAGTGTGGAAGAAACCTCTAAAACGATGTTTGTTGCCCCACAATACAAAGCCGTCGAGCATAACAGATGAGATAAGTCCGCTTGATACACCTCTGAGCGCTCTCATTGGCATTTCGGTCATACCTTGTTGGAGCATAATCATAGTGGTCATGTCGGCATCAGGAACTTGGCTCTTGATGAGGGCAGGAGCTACTTTCATGATGATTTTGCCAATTAAACAACATCTTAGCTCACCAATGGTGGTGTTGCGGTCGAATTCTCCACGTTTCTTTGGAATGTTGGATTGGATTTCGCCATCAAACAAAGCAAGGAATTGGTCATCTGCAATTTCGGTTGCGCTAGCAATATCATAATATACTGGGCAAACTTCTTTATAATTGCGGATTTCTTGCTCTGGAATGTCGAATTGCATATCAACTACTTGGCTAAGCTTGATATCTGCACAAGAGCTACCTACCATAATGGTGTATTCTCCGTTGGTTGCGAACCAATCGTTGGACTCGGTGTTGTAGAATGCAAAGCTACGGAAGTCAAGGGTATATGTAACTTGTTTGCTCTCGCCAGCTTTCAAGAAGGTCTTGTTGAATCCTTTGAGTTCTTTGTTGGCTTTGAAAACTTTTGGGTCGTTGTCCTTGACATAAATTTGGCTGACTTCTGCACCATCGTATTTGCCTGTGTTGGTGATAGTGTAGCTTACTTTGTAACCATCAACTTGGAGGTCAGAATACTCGAAAGTGGTGTAGGATAGACCATAGCCGAATGGGAAACGAACAGGCTTGCCTGCTGTGTCATAATAGCGGTAACCAACATAGATACCTTCTCGGTATTCGACGGCGTTTGGACCCATTGGGAAGTATTGGGAACCTATATAATCTTCGAGCTTGATAGGGTATGTCTCGGCAAGTTTTCCGCTTGGGTTGGCTTTGCCATAGATGATATCATAGATAGCTTCACCGCCTGCTTCGCCTGGAAGATATGCGTTGAGAAGTGATTTTACATTGTCAATCCAAGGCATTTCGACAGGTGAACCGCCTAGCAATACTACAATGGTATTTGGGTTGACTGCACAAACTTGGTTGATAAGCTCAATATGTGGCTCTGGAATGTGCATATGACTGCGGTCATAACCCTCGCTCTCATAGTCATCAGTAAGTCCTACAAAGAGTACAACCTTGTCTTTTGTTTTGGCAAGCTCTACTGCTGAAGAGAGTAGTTCTTCATTCAACTCGTTGCCTACACGATTGTAACCTGCCTCGAAAGTGTACTTTGCACCAATGTTGTCGAGGTGGTCAACAAAGCTTACAAGCTTGTATGGATTGATACGAGATGAGCCTGAGCCTTGGTATCTAAATTCTTTGGCAAGATTGCCGATGACTGCAATATCTTCGTCATCAGAACAACTCCAAGGCAAAAGATTGTCTTGGTTTTTGAGAAGTACAATAGACTCTTCTGCAATTTTGCGAGCAAGCTCGTGAGCTTGGTCATAGTCGGCAGAGTAGTTCTTTGGCGCTTGGGCATCGCATGTGAAAATGAGATTGAGCAAGCGATATACAACTTTGTCAAGGTCTTCCATAGCAAGAGTGCCACTCTTGACAGCTTTGACAATGAGAGCATCGTTCTCGCCGCCACTGCTTGGCATCTCCAAATCCATACCAGCTTTGATACCTTCTACACGGTCATTGACTGCATTCCAGTCGGATACAACAATGCCTTTGTAGCCCCATTCTTCACGCAAAATGTCAGTGAGAAGGCGTTTGTTGTCGGACATATAAACGCCATTTAGGCGGTTGTATGCACACATTATGGTGTATGGTTGGGCTTTGACAGCCTCCTCGAATGCAGGAAGATAAATCTCTCTCAATGTACGCTCATCTACATAAGCGCTGATTGTCATACGAAGTCGCTCTTGGTTGTTGGCACAGAAGTGTTTCAAAGAAGTGCCTACATTGTTGTCTTGGACACCCTCTATGTATTGGCGACTCATTTTGCCTGCTAGATATGGGTCTTCGGACAAATACTCAAAGTTGCGTCCGCAAAGTGGAGAACGTTTGATATTGGTGCCTGGTCCTAGGATAATATCAACTTCTTGGTCCTTGCATTGGTCCGCAAGTGCCTCACCCATTTTGTAGGCAAGTTCGGTATTCCATGTGCTGGCAAGGTTGACAGCAGGTGGAAAAGCTGTGGCAGGGTAAGAAAGTTTTAGTCCCAAAGACTCGTCTTCGTTGTTTTCTTTACGCAGTCCGTGTGGACCATCAGACATCATAATACTAGGAATATTGTGTTCAGCATAGGCTTTGGTTGTCCAAAAATCTTTGCCAGAACAAAGCCCAGCTTTTTGCTCCAAAGTCATCTTGCTGATGATTTCTAAAATTCTGTCGTGCAAATTAGTCATAAATTCTGCTCCTAATAATTCTAAATATTATAATAACTATTATAACAAGATTATCATATCACATAATCTTTACATTTTCAATGTTTTTGTAAAATTTTTTAATGTTGATTGGACACAATGACACTTTTGTCTAAAAACAAACAAGCATAAAATATTGGATAATACGCGCTGAAACAATAAAAAACATTTTAGGCTTACAATCTTGTTGACTTATTTTTTTGTTTTCGCTAAAATAAGAAAAAGTGCAAAGGAGAGTAAATTTCTTATGGCTAAAATTTTGAAAGAAGGCTTGACTTTTGATGACGTTCTACTTATTCCTAGATATTCTGAAGTGTTGCCTTATCAAGTAGATCTTTCTACAAAACTTTGTGATGGTATCAATCTTAACATTCCACTACTTAGTGCATCTATGGACACAGTTACCGAATACGAACTTGCTATCGCTATTGCAAGAGAGGGCGGTATCGGTATGATTCACAAAAATATGTCTATCGAAGCTCAAGCTGACCATGTTGACAAGGTTAAGAGAAGCGAAAATGGCGTTATTACTCACCCATTCTCACTCGGACCAAACAACACACTTCAAGAAGCTGACAATCTTATGAGAAAATTCCGCATAAGCGGTGTGCCAGTGACTGAGGGAACAAAGCTCGTTGGTATTATCACCAACCGTGACTTGCGTTTCGAGACTGATATGACCAAACTCATCGGCGAATGTATGACCAAGAATGGACTTGTTACCGCTCCAGTTGGAACAACACTTGAACAAGCTCAACAAATCTTGGGTGTTCATCGTATCGAGAAGTTGCCACTCGTAGACAAAGATTTTAACCTAAAAGGACTTATTACTATCAAAGATATAGAGAAGGCTATCAAATATCCAAACAGTGCCAAAGACAACAACGGCAGACTTCTTGCTGGTGCGGCAGTTGGCGTAACTGGCGATATTATGGAGAGAGTTGATGCTTTGGTAAATGCCAAAGTTGATATCATCACCATTGATACAGCACACGGACATAGCAGAGGCGTTATCGACACAGTTGCCAAAGTAAAAGGTGCTTATCCAAATCTTCCACTCATCGTGGGCAACGTTGCAACAGCTGAGGCTACAAAGGCTCTTATCGACAATGGCGCTGATGTAGTAAAAGTAGGTATCGGACCTGGTTCTATCTGTACTACACGTATCATTGCCGGTATTGGTGTACCACAAGTTACAGCCGTTATGGATTGTGCTGAACAAGCTGACAAAATGGGCAAGAGAATTATCGCTGACGGCGGTATCAAATATTCTGGTGACATCGTCAAAGCTTTGGGCGCAGGCGCTAGTGCAGTTATGCTAGGTAGCTTGTTCGCAGGTACTGAAGAAACTCCTGGCGACATCGAGATTTTCCAAGGTAGAAGCTACAAAGTATATCGTGGAATGGGTTCTCTTGGTGCTATGGCAGCAGGTAGTAAGGACAGATATTTCCAAACAAATGCCAAAAAACTTGTTCCAGAAGGCGTCGAGGGTCGTGTACCATTCAGAGGCAGTGTATCTGATGTTATCTACCAACTTATGGGCGGTCTTCGTTCCGGTATGGGATATTGCGGTATGCAAAATATTGAAATGCTTCGCAAAGATGCTCAGTTCGTTAAGATTTCTAGTGCGGCATTGGTTGAGAGCCACCCACACGATATTAGCATCACCAAAGAAGCTCCAAACTATTCTACAAAGGGCTAAAACAAAACAATATGCACCCACTTCGGTGGGTGTTTTTTTGTGCGTGAAATATTTGTGTTGTAAAAGTTGGCAAAAGATGAAAAATATTTTATAATTTTTTTATGAATGAAGAGATTTTGAAATTGAAAGAACATTTGCACGAGTGGGGCGCTTGTTTGGTTGCGTTTAGTGACGTGAGCAAAGTGCCACAAGCTAAGGGGTTGCCGTATGCGGTGACTATAGGCTACAAACTCAACGATTATATTTTGAAAGGTATCACCGACAAGCCAACTTATGAGTATTTTCATCACTACCGCACGGTCAATGCGTGCCTCGACCAAATGGCGCTTTATACCCAAACATATTTGCAAAGACTGGGTTATGTGGGCTATATGATACCTGCATCTCAGTCATCGGATACGGATAGATATGCAGGAGCTTTTCCGCACAAGACAGGAGCGGTTTTGTCTGGAGCAGGGTGGATTGGCAAGAGTGGATTGTTCGTGAGCAAAGAGTGGGGTAGCAAAATTAGACTGGTGACTGTGCTTACCGATTATCCGTTGGGCGTGACCAACAACATAATCAAGAATGGCTGTGGGGATTGTCAAGCTTGCGTAAAAGCTTGTCCTGCAGGAGCTATCTTTGGACAAAATTATAATATTGGTGATGAGCGAGATACAATACTCGATGCCGAAAAATGTAGTAGATATATGAAAGAGCATTTTCAAGGAATTGGGCGAGGCAGTGTGTGCGGAATTTGTATCAAAGCCTGTCCATACAATAAGTTAAAATAAAGCAAAAACTCGATACGTATCGAGTTTTTTTGTTGAAGAAGTGAATTATACTATCAAGTGCAACACCCAATAAAAAGTTGGTTCATACAAAATCTGTTGTATAATGTAATTGCCACAAAACAACAAAAGTAGCAAATATATCTTGATAAAATCTATATACAAATGGTTCAATCGCCATATAAAATCTTAGAAGCGAAAATAAAAGTTTTGTAGGCATAGCACTATTTGGAAGTACAGATTTTGAAAATAGTAAATTGTCAAGCGAAGTGCAACACT
>CAMFVQ010000059.1 GCA_945992255.1 uncultured Clostridia bacterium | reverse complement strand
TTATAAGGATTTTTTTATTATCAATAGAAGAGAGCGCCCCTTATGGTAAGGGGAGCTGAGCGACACGGAGCGGAGCGGTTGTCGCTCTGAGGGGACTAAGAATTCTTGCAATAAGCGACTGTTGGACTGAAGGGATAAACTATATTTCAACAAAAAGCCCCCTTATGACAAGGGGGCGCTGTTTATTCATCAATTAGGTTTTCTGTGGTATCTTCCACACTCTCGCTCTCTAGTGGAGTTTCGACTTGTTCTTCTACCACATTTGGAGTGGTTGGCTTGTCCAACACGGCAAGCTGTTCTTGTTTTTGTTTGGCGAGTTTGGCAACTTTCATATTGTCAATCAAGTTGTGCAGTCCTGCCCAATGCAATGGTCGTCTTGCCCACCAAACATTGTCTACCACATTCCAAAAAGCTGTCGGCATAGCTCGTTTGATAGGTGCAGGGGTATAGCCGAGGTCCTCGAGGAAGTTGTAATATCCATCGAGTCGAGCCAAGAAGTTGCCCCAAAGTCGCACACCTTTTGGCGACCACATATTTTCACAAATAGCCCCCAGTCTTGGCAGTGTCAAGAATATAGCTTGCTTGTAGCTTGGCACGTATTCGCTCCACAGACAAGTCTCCACGCCCAGCAAGTTGTCATCACCAATTCCGTCGATTTCCGGCAAGGTGTTGTAAGCCTTTTCGAGCGAGGTCACGCCGTAAGGGAAGTCGAGATACAAGCTCTCACTGCTGCTAGCTATAGCAAGTCTACCGCCATTTATATCATTTATGATAGCATTGTGATTGCTCTTGAAATCCCACATTTGCCAAACGAGCGACTTGTCGCACTTGCCGGTTGGCTTATATTCGTTCCACATAATAGCTTGTTTGCCTTTGGAGGCGATATAAGTTGAGATTTGGTTCATAAAGTAAGATTGGAGCTCATCTTCGTTGTTCAGTCTCAATTCCTTGATTTTTGCTTGGCAATGCGGACAAATTTTTGTGCGAGTTTTTGGCACTTCATCGCCACCAATATGGATATATTGGCTGTCGAAAAGCTCCACAACTTCATCGATTATGTCGTATACAAAGCGGTATGTCGTGTCCTTGCCCATACAGAGAATGTCGTGTTTGACTCCCCAATGCGTTGCCACAGGCAGTTGTCTGTCGAAACAGCTCAGATATGGATAACACGAGATTGCGGCTTGGGTATGACCGGGCATATCAATCTCAGGAATGACCTCGATGCCTCTGCGTTTGCAGTAAGCGATGAGTTCTTTGATTTCGGTTTGGGTATAGAATCCGCCGTGCTTGTGCAAGCCAAAGTTGGTATGAGAACGCATACTTCCACGAGTCGCCAACAGCGGATATTTCTTGATTTCCAATCTCCAACCTTGGTCCTCAGTCAAGTGCAAATGCAACTTGTTGATTTTGTGCAGAGCAATTAAGTCCACGATTTTTTTGATGTCTTGCAAAGGAAAATAATATCTTGCCACGTCGAGCATAAAGCCACGATAGGCATGCAGAGGTCTATCTTCTATCACCATGCAAGGAATTTTGCAGTTGTATGTATGCGAAAGCTGAACAAGGGTGACAAAACCATAGAAAGCTCCCACGGCAGTAGGGGCAGTAATTGTCACTTCATCTTCACAAATATCCAGTCTATAGCATTCGGTGGAGTTGTCGCCGATGACCAATTTTTCATTCTTGACGAAGTTTAGCCAATGGAATTGTTCGGTGCTGTCGAAGTCATCTAGTGTGAGCGGAATATACCCAGGTAGCGGAAAATATCCGTTGCCCTCAACAATTTTGTATGGATAAGGAACAATTTGAATCATACGCATCTCCTTTTTGAATATTATACACTAAAATATTCGGCTCAGTCAAGGTCAAAAGAGCTGTCAAAATGCCAAAAATCGACACATATCCAACGAAAGATATTTCACAAAAATGCATAAAGTTATCCACATAAACATCTGTTTGTGTGGATAACTCTGTGGATAACTCCCCCAAAAGTCGAAAAATTGTTGAAAAAAGCATTTTTACGACCAACTTGGACTTGTCAAAAAAGTTTTTCAAAATGAATATTTTCGACAAAATATACATATATGATTTTTGCAAGCAAAACAATAGGGATAAATATATAAAATATCCATACCAAAAACTATCAAAAAAAAGCGACTTTTCGAGATAGTTGTCCCAAAATCAAAATTTGCCCAAATGGTTGAGCGGAGCGTTATTATGGAGTGGGGCAAAACATAAAATAGTGATATGAGAAAAGCTAAAGTGTGGATTGTGGACAAAAAGATAGTATGTATGTTGGTGGTCGTGGTGGCAACTTTGAGTGTGGGCGGTGTAGCTGTGGTGAACACTTCTCCGCATAGTGTGGTGGTGATAGATGCAGGGCATGGTGGCTTTGATGGCGGTGTGGTGGGTGCAAGCGGTATCAAAGAGAGTGAACTTACATTGCTCATCGCCAAAGAGTTGGCAGCAAAGCTTGAACAACAAGGCGTGAGGGTGGTGATGACGAGGAATACGGAAAACGCAGTAGGCAAGACCAAAAAGCTTGATATGCAAAACCGCAAAAAAATCATCAAAAAGGCAGGCGCTAGTTTGGTGGTGAGTATACATATCAACAAGTTTTCGTTGCAATCTCGCCGTGGTGTGCAAGTATTCTATGATGATACCAAGGTGGGCGAGAGTTTTGCAAGCATTATGCAAACCACGCTCAACGAGCGAATCAATCAAAAATATTCTTCTCGCCATGACTACCAACCAATAGCAGGCGACCTATTTATCACCAAGTGTGACATCGTGCCAAGCATTATTGTCGAATGTGGCTTTTTGTCCAATCCCCAAGATGAAAAGCTGTTGCTCACTGCCCAATACCGAGAAGAATTGGCACAAACAATGTGCGATGTGTGCATACAATCTTTGCAAGAAAGCTCGTAAAAACTCGGTACATATCGACAAAATCGCAGTCATCATTCTGCATTTTGGGACAATAATAGTTTTGAGGAAATCCGCAACATGAGCGCCCCTTGTGGTAAGGGGAGCTGAGCGACACGGAGCGGAGCGGTTGTCGCTCTGAAGGGATAAGAGTTGTTGCAAGGAGTTAGCTTTTGGCAATCCCTATCGGCTTGCTCTCGCATTCGCTTGTCGCAAGCCACTTCCCCTTACTAAGGGCAGTCGTATGCAAGGATATTGATTCGCAAATGGGTGGACAATCCCCCAGTCGCTCATCACTTATGTTTTGTGTGGTAGCTATATGGGGTGATTTTGGGAATGTCAACCTAAAAATAAAAATTTGGTTGACATTTGAATTTTGGGGGTATATTGGAAGCGATTGCATAATAAATGGAAATACTCTCACAATACAAGTATGGGAAATTTTGATGAAAAAAACTTAATAAAAAAGTGGCTTTTTGTTATGATTTTGGCGATATTTTGGGTGATTTTTGGTGGCTTTTTTACTGCTATTCCGACAGCAAACGAACAAAATATACCGCAAAAATCATCTTGCAAAGATTGCAAAAATACTCCAACGCACAACACTCAAACTTGCCCTAGTATAGTCGATTTGGCACACAATCAATGCTCAAAAGCTGCAAGTTGGGCACAAGAATGTTGTCAAAATGTTGTGTCTGCCGATGTGCAAAATCCTCAAAACAAGTCAAAAAATTTGGGCAAAGTGACCATACTTATGTATCACAATCTTATGCCCAACGGCTATCCAAGTGGCAAGTATTGTGTGACAACATCACAGCTCGAGAGTGACTTCGAGTACTTGAAAGACAACGGCTACAATGTCATATCTTTTGCATATTTATACCAGTGCATAACAGAGCAAAAACCACTCCCAAACAAGGCGATTTTGCTGACTTTTGATGATGGTTATCTCACCAATGTGACCTTGGGATTGCCACTGCTCAAAAAGTATAATTATACAGCATTGTTCAGTGTGGTGGGCGAGTTTTGCAAGTATGGCAAGTCCAACCCAGATATCAAGCGAGGCTATGAGTACCTAGAGTGGGAAGATGTCGCCAAATATGCTGATGAAAAGCATATAGAATGGGGCATACATTCGTTCGGTATGCACCACCTAAAACCACGCAAAGGAGTGAGCAAAAAGTATGGCGAGAGTGCTGATTTGTACAAACAAAATTTCCGAAAAGATACAATCAAAATGCTCCAAAACTTTGAAAAAGTGGGCATAAAGCCTATAGTTTATGCCTATCCGTACGGACTTTTTACACCAGAGAGCGAGGAGATTTTGAGAGAGCTAAATATTCCGTTCACCTTGACTTGTGGAGAAAGTAGTTGTACTATAAAAGTAGACAGATTGCCAAGGCTTTTGGGCAGATTCAACCGCAGTGGATTGGAGAGCTTGGAGAGCATTTTGGCAAGGGCAAAATAGTAAAAGATTACACTAAGCAAATACGGCTAGACTGAGGGATTGGCTTATATTGTTCAAAGACAACTAACAAACAACAAGTATAACTTGCACGCAAGGTGAACATATCCGCAACAAGAGCGCCCCTTATGGTAAGGGGAGCTGAGCGACACGGAGCTGTGCGGTTGTCGCTCTGAGGGGATAAGAATTGTTGCAAGGAGTAAGTTTTTGACAATCCCTATCGGCTAGTTTCCGCATAAAGCTACAACTAGCCACTTCCCCTTGCTAAGGGGGCAGTCTTTTACAAGGATATTGCTTCGCAAACATATTTAATTGGGCAGTCTTTTATAAGGATAGTTGCTTCGCAAATGGTGACAATCCCTCAGTCACACTCCACATTCGTTTCGTGCGACAGCCCCCTTTACACAAGGCGGCCGTTCATAAGGATAGTTGCTGTCGCAAACAAAACAAACTATATAGCAAAGTAAAAGTTGATGATGTGCAAATAAGTAGGGGGTAGTATATATGAGTTTTTATGATGAAGTGTATGAAGTGGTCAAGCAAATTCCGTATGGCAAAGTGGCAACTTATGGACAAATTGCAAGGCTTTTGCATTCTCCACGAGCTTCTCGAGCGGTCGGCTATGCCTTGCACTCCAACCCACAACCCAAAATCATTCCTTGCCACAGAGTGGTCAACCGATACGGAAGAGTAGCACCTGCATTCGTGTTCGGCGGAGAGGGTATTCAAGCCGAGTGGTTGGCTCAAGAGGGCGTGGAAGTGAGAGAAGATATGACCGTAGACCTAGAAAAATATGGGTGGAAAGTGTAAGGGGCAACCGTTCATAAGGATATTGCTTCGCAAATGAACTTATCCCCTCAGTTTTTGTTCAGCAAAGCTGACACAAAAACAGCTCCCCTTACCATAAGGGGCGCTCACAATAAGGATAGTTGCTTCGCAAATGATGACAATCCCTCAGTCTTACAGTCGCTCCGCTTTGTGTCAGCCAGCTCCCTTTACACAAGGCAGCCGTTCACAAGGATAGTCGCTTCGCTCCAATAACACTTTGATGGGCGTTTAATTTGTTT
>CAMFVQ010000058.1 GCA_945992255.1 uncultured Clostridia bacterium | reverse complement strand
TGGTAATTACATTATACAGCAGATTTTGTATGAACTAACTTTTTTTATTGGGTGTTGCACTTGATAGTATAATTCACCACGCAAAAAAGTAGGAAGGTAGAGATACCTTCCTATTTTTGACAAAATGCGAATGTGTATATTATTCTGCGTTCCGCCTGATACCAAGTTGGTCGGCGACATATTTGGTCGTTGGGTAATTATAAAAAGCTCATTTTTCATTATATGATAGATTTTTGTTTATCTAAATATCAATTGTTGGAGAAACTTCAAAATTGTGAAAAGGTGTTGTAAAAAGGAAATTCCTGCATTGAATTTTGAATATCAAAATGCTATAATGATGACAAATAGGTGCGACAATGAACAGAGAAGAATTGAAAGAATATATCCAAATTGTTTATGGCGTAGAGCCTGACAGTCCATGGCTAACAATGTCCAATTATCAAGTGTACAGACACAGTGCCAATCGTAAGTGGTTTGCCGTGGTGATGGACTTGCCAAAGTGTAAGCTAGGACTTGCTGGCGATGAAGTGATTGATGTGGTCAACCTAAAATGTGGTGAAATGTTGGCGTGTACTTTGATTGGCGAAGTGGGTTATTTTCCGGCATATCATATCAAAAAATCAGGTTGGATATCCGTATGTATCGGCAGCGTGGCGGATGAAGAACTCAAAATGCTCATCGATGTAAGTTTCCAACAAACAATGCCAAAGGTCCGCAAGAAAAGATATGAGGATATGGAATAGATAACTTGTTGGAAGAGAAAATGATAAGAGAAAACAAGAAAAACGCCCCTGGTAATTGGGGCGTTCGGTATGTGTATATAAGTTTAGTCAGCACAAAGAAGGAAAAAATTTTATAGCCCTATGACTTATCTAGGCTTAGAAAATCACATTATTTGCTAAGTGGAGTGTCCAAAGTAGGCTTGAATTCTTGCTCGGCAACGGCATTTGTTTGTTCTGCAGGCTGAGTGTTTTCGCCACGTGTATTGCGTTCAATTTCGCTGACTTTGTCTATGAGTTCGCCAAAACCGTATAGCAACATAGAAGATATAAAAGACACAATAGGCACAGCAAAAATGAGAACCAACGCTATAGGGAGCGAAAAAGCACAATATAAGATGCTACTCCAAGCTGAAAACTTGTATCTAAGAAGTGCAATTGAACATAAGAGAGCTAAGATAGAAGAACTTATCGACAAGGCAAGAGAAGAAAGAAAAGGTATTGACCAAAGTAAAGAAGAAACAGTAGTACAATTTTCTATTAAAGAAACAGAAAATGGAATAAAGTATGTAGATGCTGATATAGACCAAGAACAATTTGATGGGTTAAGCGATAAAGAAAAATTGGTTTTAGCAACAAGAATAATAAAGAATAAATATCAAGGTAAAGTCATTGGAGAAAATGTAAAAGTATTTATAAATAGTCAATCCGCAAACGAATACGGATATCCTGCAAAGATAATTAAAGGTGAGGTGGCAAATGCAAAATCTAGGATTGCAACAGAATTGGAGCATATTATTGATACTGCGTATGAATGGAAAAATGAACCTGATGGCAAATATGGACATTTTCATACTAATGCAGTAGGAGGTTTTGATATAGCGGTAGTAATTTTCAAGGTAGGGAATAATTTTTATCAAGGAAAAATAAACACCATAATCACCACGAAAGGAAGATTATTAAAAGATATTACACAAATAAAAAACATCACTGGCGGTATAATGAACTCATACGAGATAAACTCGAAGTTTCAAGCCGACAATGATGTTTCTACAAATAATATATCCAAAAGTAGAGAAAATGTCAACACTAATACTGAAAATTTTACAAAAGATGAAACTCAATACTCACTAAAAGGCAAAGGATATATAGGACAAAGTATGTCCGTAAATGCTTACGAAAGCTATCAAAACGGAGAAATGCCAATGTCAAAGTGGACAAAGACTGCAATAATGGAAGTTTTGTCCAATAATGATATATCGCAAGAGAAGTTGGATATTTTGTCTAAGTTTACATTGTCACAACTGAAAAAAGAGTTTTTGTCTTATACAGGTTGGCACCACACAGGTAAGTTTTATAATGAAACCGATTTTTACGGTTTAGACATAGAACGCATTGAAGATATGAGCGTTGAAGAGTTGCAAAGAGAATTGGAATATGTTCAAGGAAAGAGGAATAGAGCTGAAGATATTCGAGCAGAAAACGAAAAGAAAAAGCAAGAACAAATTGCACTTGTAAACCAAATAAAGGAAAAAGGTGAAAGAGTATTTGTTGTTGACAAAATTGATGACCAATTAGGATATGAGGTCGAAATAGGTTATAAGTATAATGGTAAAGTAGTTAGTAAAGACAATATACTCGATGAACAGTTTTATGATAGATGGGTTTATAACAATGAAGAGCAAGCTTATTCGTTTGCACAAGATAGGACAGAAATGTTGGCACGAGGACACATAGACTTATCTAATGCAAATATGACTACACGTGCAAGCAAGTGGCTAAAAAGTATTGTAGACAATGCATATACTAAAGAAAAGAATTATGTACAATTCGATATGCCGATTGAAAAAAGTAAATCAAAAGCGGTATATTTAAAAGGAAGAAAGCCTACTCAAAGTGATTATGTAAGCGGACTTGAAAACTATTTTCATAAAGGTGAAGAACGACTACAATATAATTATGATTTAGAATTGCCAGCTTATGAATTACAAGTTTGGAATGGAAAAGAATGGGTAGGAGAGCAAGAGAATTTTGGAAATATAGAGTTTGAGAATAAAATACAATACTCAAAAAAACCTACTGCCACCAATATTGAGGAAACCGCAGAATACGAAGACACAATTTTCTTTGTGGAAGAGCTAAAACAAGCGATAACCAACGGCGGAAGAACAAGTTGGTCTACCAGCTCAATATTGGGAGAAGCGCTAAGGAACACACCAAGCATAGATATTATATCTAGACTAAACAATGGTGAAGAAAGAATAGGACAAGCATTTGCCCATTATTTGACAAACAAGAAAAACATTCAAGAACTAGAAGATTTGTTGTATTTTGGTGCAACGGCACATTCTCAAGAGTGGAAGTCTGAACACGAAAAAGGACTTAAACGATATGCCCAACTTATCAACCAAAGTTTGACAGAGATTGCCTATACCCAAACAACAATAAATATTGAACAAGGCGAATGCACATTGAAAGAAATACGCACCATATTCAATGTATTCAATACCAATGAAGATATAAAAAAGTTGGCAAGCAAAGTTTTTGCCAATGCCGAGCTAAGCAAGCTAAACATAAGTTTTGGAGACAGCATTGATGGGTATGGCTATAACAATGGTAGAGAAGTGGTGCTAGATATCAGTTATTTTAACGATGCAGGATATACCAATCAACATAAGGCTGAAACAATATTACACGAGTTGATACACGCTACCACCAATTGTGCATTGAGCGTGTACGAAACTAACCCAAGTCTTCTTGCCAACGAGATGAGACAAGCATGCAAAACTCTCAATGACATATACAATCAAATAAAGGATATGAAAGAATTCCAAAACGAGTATGGAAAGACTAGTGTATATGAAATGGTGGCAGAGTTGTCCAATGAAAGATTTAGAGGCAAACTCCAAAAAGTCAATTTGTGGACAAGAATTGTTGATGCTATCAAGAAGTTTTTTGGTATACGCACTACTACTGCACTAGAGGGAGCAAGCACAGCGCTTGATTATATTTTGGATAATACACGCCTTAGCAGAGTGGAATTGTATTATAGACTCGGCGATGATGAAAAAGCATTGCAATATTCACGCAAGATAACAAAGGAAATGACAGAGAGTGAGAGCGACAATATTCCAATCATTGATTTGACAAGTGATAAGCTGTTAGAAGAAAAGCTTAGAGGATTTACTGGTGCAAAGAAATATAGTATTATAAAACAATACTTAATTGAAAACTTTAGCAATGTAGTTTTTACTTTAAGCGATAATAAAAAAGCTATTATGGATAATAGTGATGCTAAAAAACTCGCACAACTAGCGGATAAAGCAAGAAGTGTTCAGTTGTCTAATTTAAGAGATGTGGTTGAAAAGGCAAAGTTTCTAAATGAAGTAGATGTTGAGCATAAGAAGTTTTCTAAAATGTCTTATTATCTAAATAAAGTTATGTTTAATGGTGAGATATTTGAAATTATAATCAATGTAGGCTTAACTAAAAATGATAAGACTTATCACATATATGATATAACAAAATACAATAAAGAAGTCGTTGCGAAAGTAAATACCAACGCTTCCGGCCCCGAAGGTAACCGAATTCAAAACGACTTCTTCACTAATAATATATCCAATAGTAAAGATAAAGTCAATACACTTGGTGAAAAATTTACAAAAGACAACTTAGAATATTCCAAAAAACCAAGCGAAAGAGCCGATTATGTCAAAGCAAGGGGTAAATTAGAAACTGACAAGGTATACACCAAAGCAGAGGCAGAAGCTATTGAGAAAAAGGTTATGGAGCTTATTGGTGATGAGTATACCTATGCCGAAATCAAGCACGAAAACGACTTGATAGATGAGTTGTGGAGAGGCTTGAACAGAGCTAAAGAAAACGAATACACCGGAATTGCTTGCAAAATAGCTGATACTATCCTTGCAAACGCTATTGTCCAAGATATGCGGACGGATGCGGTTGAAAGTGCGAGGGAAACAATAGATGCACTCAGACCTTATTTGCAAGGCATCAAGTTTAGAGACACTGACAAGCAAGAAATCAAGTATAAGTACGACAAGCAAGCAATCAAGATATATGGCAGATGGGGAGCAAAGAACGGACAGGGTATAAGCCTAGACCAACTTGTCCAAGACCAAAACTTGCAATATTTGTTAGGCGATACATACACAACTCAAGACATTCTCGAAAAGCTCGAAGAAACATACCAAAACGCAAAAGACACTATTGACAATCAAGTTGGCAAAGAAATAAAAGATACACTTGATAGCGAAGAGTTGCATTCGCTTAGAGCTGCAATGGTGCGAACCATTCTGAAAGAAAAAGATAAAGTCGGAACAAAAACATTGTGGAAGAAGTTAACTGGTGACTTGCAAACACAGATTGATACTCATTTTAATATCAACAGGACAATGTACAATATCGACCGTATCAAGGCTATGAAAAAGAATGGTATGGCTATGGAGCTAAGCAGAATATTTAGCTCGGTAAATAAACTTGTGTATCAAGGAAATATTCGAGTAAGTGCAATTCATAAAGTAATGGTAGAGTTGAACAAGTGGTACAGTATGGACAACCCACAGCTTGCTGATTTGGGATATGGTGAAGTTGTTTTGGTGGAAGAGTTGAAAGAGAAGATATCTTACCTTGCCGAGATAACAGCAGACACTAAGACTATATCATCGCAATCAATAAAAATGCTCGATGAAGTAATGGCAAAGATATATCACATTGCCAATACATACAAAAAAGTATACCAAAATGGTAAATGGGCAAATGCAACAGAGCAAGCAGTTAAGTATGAGGCAATCGATAGAACGAATCGCACGACACCTCAAGCAGAAAGAAAGTTTTTTGGCAAGCTACTTGATAAAGCAAGAAGTGCATTGGAATACGTCATTGACCCAATGTCGGTTATGAGATATCACGATGGCTACAACAAAAAAGGCTTTTGGACAAGTATGTTTTCTCAATTCCGTGAGGGCGTGATGAACAAAGAACGCAGACAAATGGAAATACAGTTGCCACTGGATAAGTTCCTTGCCGAACATAAAGGTTATGAGTATGATAAACGCACAATCACATACAATGGACAAGAGATACCTCTGCAAGTCGCACTTACATTGTATATGACAATGCAACGAGAAGATGCATTGAGCGGTTTGTTGTATAACGGCTTTGTATATACTGACACCGAGGGTAACGAAGTTAGAGTCAAGGGTGTTGCAACAAGCGAGATAGTGGAAGAAGAGTTGACAAGTGTAGCAAAGCATCATCTCGCACAACTCAAGAGCCAACTCAACGAAACTGACCTTGCCTATGTCACTATTATAGAAGATATCTTCAACAAACAATGTCGAGAAGAAAAGAGAAGAACGGATATAATTCGTTTTGGTGGCTCAAATGTTAAGAATACATATTATATACCAATCAAAAGATATGGCGTAAAAGCAATGACAGTGGGGGATATTACATACGAAACATTTGACAATCTTGACAATGCATCATTCAATAAGAACACTGTCAAGAATGCACATATGCTCGAAATCAAGCCGTTGCAAAATGTAGCACTTAAGCACATTAAAGAAGTCACTACCTATGCACATTTGCAAATTCCTATTGACAACTTTAAGAAATTGTATAATATGGACTTGTCGGCGGTAGTTGATGGAATAGAAAACAAGAATTCGGCAAAGCGTTTGGGCGACTTGCTAGAATGGAAAAAAGGTCAACAATATCTAAATGATATGGTGCAACGTGCTGTGGGTGTTCGTGCCAAGAGAAGTGGCTTTGATATGTTCTTTGAAAAAATAAGGGGAAACACTGCGGTTGCATTGCTTGCCCTCAATGTTAAAGTATTGTTCACCCAGCTATCTTCATATATGGCAAGTTGGCATATATTGTCCACCAAGTCACTGCTCAAAGCAATGTTTATGCCGTATAAAAAAATCGAAATAGATAAATACTGTCCGCTTGCACAAGTAAGAAACTATGAGAACACAGCAGTGTTGTCCCTATCGCTCAAGGAAGACAAATTAGGAAAATTGCAAGAAAAGATGATGAAGCCAATCGGAATGGCAGACCGCTTTGTTGTTAGTCGTGTGTTCCAAGCGTGTTGCGTTGAGGTTGCTGATACTTTAGGAATAGATATCAACAGCGAAGAGTGCAAAATCAAAGCTGGTGAAATGCTAGAAAAAGTAATACTAGAGACACAGCAAAATACAATGGTTACCGAAAAAAGTGCGATGATGCGAAGTGATAATATTCTTGCTAGAACTTTTACTATGTTCAGCAGTGATGCAATGAAGAACATAAGCAGAGTAATTGATTCAGTCGGTGAAAAAATAGCGCTCAAAGAACGACTTGCACAAGCTAAGAAGTCTAACAACCAAGCGGAAATCACGGAGCTTGAAAACTTGCTAAAAAAGAATGCGAAACAACTTGCAAAGTCCGCTGCAACAATGAGTGCAATTGCAATGTATACAAGTATTCTCGCAGTACTTTTCTCGAAGTTGTACAATTTAGATGATGACGATGAAAGTTTTGGCGAGGCAATATTGACAGAGTTTGGTGCAAGTTGGCTTGCCGGAATACCTATAATCAAAGAAATCTACAACTTGTTCACTGAGGGGTATGCAATAGAAGAGTTCACACTAGGCACACTAAACGACAGCTTGTCTGCAGTGCAAGGCTTTGGAAAGGCTATCGGAAGCGGTGACAACAAAAAACTTGCCAACTCAACAAAGAAACTCATTTTCTCGATGGGTACACTTTGCGGTATACCTACCAAGAATATGTATAGATTGTTCTATGGTGCTGCTAATGTTATTGATGATGAGGCGGTCTACAAGTGGGATAGTAAGTTTTATAATATGCCACTAGCGAAAGACCTGGCAAGAGCTATGAAAAAAGAAGATGCTGACCGCATAAACACAATCACAGCTGTGGCATTAAGTGACAAGGTTGGAGACACTTCAAGTGAACTAAACAAGGAACTTGCAAGGTTGGTCAAGGTGAGCGGTGAAACAACATTCTTTCCAAAATCACTGAAGCAAACATTCGTATACGAAAAGGAAAGCTATACACTCACCAAAACAGAATTAAAAAGTGCAAAAAAACAATATGAACAAGCCAACAAAAAAGTGGAAGAGCTTATCAAAAGCAAGAACTATGCAAAAGCCAACGACACCGAAAAGCAAGCTATGATAAAGTTTGTGTACGACTACTTCTTTGAGGATACAATTGTGAACAGTATAGCAGAAGAGAAGTCTAAGACCATGTTGTTTGTTAGCGGTATTGATATTGTAAGTATGGCAACGATTGTCGGCTTAGCAAAGAATATCAAAGCCGACACCGACCGCAACGGACAAGTAATACCAGGAAGCAAAAAGAAAAAGATTGTCCAAATGTTGGAAAGCCAGCGTTTGACTGCCAACCAAAAATACTTGATGCTTGCATACTTAGGGTATTCTACCGATATGGACAAAGTCAACCAATATGTCCATACCTTAGGACTGACTAGGAGCGAACAAAAAGAACTTCTAAAGCATTGCGGATAAAATTAAAATAATGTTTTTGTTCCCAATCTGTTCCCAAGCATAAAGAAAGTCCCGACAAATAGGGACTTTCATAGGTTTGGTGCCGGTGACCGGACTTGAACCGGTACGGAGTTGCCTCCGAGGGATTTTAAGTCCCTTGTGTCTGCCTATTCCACCACATCGGCGTATAAAAAAAACTCTTGCTGTTGCAAGAGCTGTTTTTATTGGAGGCACCACCCAGATTTGAACTGGGGAGTGAAGCTTTTGCAGAGCTTTGCCTTACCGCTTGGCTATGGTGCCATATGTGGAGCGGGAGACGAGATTCGAACTCGCGACATTTGCCTTGGCAAGGCAACGCTCTACCACTGAGCCACTCCCGCATACACATTATTATATGTTTTCTTAAAAATATTGACACAACATCAAGGTTGTTGACATTGTGTCAATGGTGGAAACTATAGGGCTCGAACCTATGACCCTCTGCTTGTAAGGCAGATGCTCTCCCAACTGAGCTAAGCTTCCTCATCAGTGCTACACTAATATAACAAATTTTTTCCAACTTGTAAAGAGTTTTTCACAACTTTTTTTATTTTTTTTTGATTTTTTTATTTTTCTTTTTTGTTACATCAAAAATAGCGCAAAATGTAGGCATTTTGGACAGTTTTTTAATATTTTGGGCAAAAGAATTTCGTGAAAAATATTGCTGTGAATGTCTATATCTAAAATCAAAATTGAAAAAACGTGAAAATTTCTAGCACTCCACAAAAAATCTGAGGCGTTTGCAAAAAAAGCGGATATATAAATTGAAATAATGTGTTTAATAAAACCATTTTGCAAATTTTTGCACGGCTAAAAAAGTCTATATTGACAATAATGATTTATATGATATAATTATTTATATATATTAAACGGGGGAAATTATGAAAAAACTTACACCAGTAAAAATTACTGCGATAGTATTGTGTAGCATTTTTGCTTTGTTTATCATGACCGTTTTGGGTTATGTGATTTATGTAGTGGCTCAATACAATCGTATTCCTGATAACCTAGCAATCGACACCACAGGCAACCAAACACAAGAGCTTGTGACAGGGGCTAATTATTCGATTGTAACATATAACATAGGTTTTGGTGCTTATTCGCACGACTTCGACTTCTTTATGGATTCGGGCAAAATGAAGAACGGAAAGAAAGTTTCTGGTAGCGGTAGCAAGGCGAAAAATAAAGAAACCGTGCTTACCAACACCAACGGCGCAATCACTTCTGTGAAGAACGATGGCGACTTTGACTTTATGTTTTTCCAAGAGGTGGACACCGACTCTACACGTTCGCACCATGTAAACCAATATGTGATGTTGGCCGATGAATTCGGCAAGACTAGGGGCAGTGCTTTCGCAGTCAACTTCCATTCTGCATATTTGCTCTATCCATTCAATGACCCACACGGTCAAAGTAATGCAGGGCTGGCAACTTTCAGTAAGTTCAATATCTCGTCCAATACGAGAAGGCAATATCCACTCGATACAGGCTTTGCAAAATTCTTTGATCTCGACAGATGCTTTATGATATCTCGCATTCCTGTTCAAAATGGCAAGCAACTCACACTTATCAATTCTCATATGTCTGCTTATGACGAGGGTGGTAAAATCAGAGAACAACAACTTGCACTCCTCAACAGAGTGCTAGAAGAAGAAAGAAAAGCAGGCAACTATGTCATCGTAGGTGGCGACTTCAATCACGATATTGCCAACAGCATGACTATGTTCCCAACCGAGCAAGAAGTGCCAGAATGGGTTTTCCAACTCCAAAATGAGGACCTTGTAGAAGGATATAAATTCGCTGCTGCAACCAATGTTGCAACTTGCCGTAGCACCGACAAGCCTTATGTAAAGGGTAGCAACTATACCGCAGTGCTTGATGGATTCATCGTGTCTGACAACATCAAAGTCAACGATACTCACAACATCGACACCGACTTTATGTATTCTGACCACAATCCTGCAACAATGACATTCGTTTTGCAAAACTAGTCAACAATCTATGACAAAATCTTACACTCAAAAATCTTGCAAAATCATAGTAATATGCCTGACAATTTTGTTGGGCATACTTCTATGTTTGCCACAAGCTTTCGCAGATATGGGGCAAAAACCAAAGGCAAGAATATCTGTCGTTGGCACAGAGAATTTGGGAGTGTATCATGTCAAAGCGTGATTTGCTTTACGCACGAAACTATCGCTAGACGAACTCCAGCCAGGTATAGTAACTTTATAGTTTATAATAACCTCATCGTTTGATAAGACTACGGAGTCTACAAAAGTAGACAGTAGCCTTTTTTTATACTCTACGCTATCGGCATTAGCGCTATCGTTAAAAACCTTAAGGGCAGAGCGGAGACGCTCGGCGCTGATCTCTATAGACGGTACGGAGAGCTTGGCTACCTCTTGAGTTAAGAACTCTATACGGCTATAGAGCTCGTCGCTCTTTTTTGCGTATAGCTCTTTGTCTAGACCCCCGGAAAGGTATAGGTCTAGCAAGCGCTCTCTTTGACCGCTAAGCTTTTTAAGCTCCTCCTGGTAGGCGGACAGCTGCGCAGCGGTAGGGGCGGCAGCCCTTGCTTTAATACGCTTGCCAAGCTCCGCCACAATCCAGTTTATAGAATCCTCGCCAAAGAGCTTAGCCTTGATACTCTCAATAACAAAGGTTTCTATTTCCTCTTTGTGTACGCCCTTAAGCTTACAGCGCTCGGTTCCTGGCTCCATACGGTGTGACGACCTATGAGAGCAGCGGTACCAGTAAGCTACGTACTCTTTATCTTTATACTTTTGCTTGGACTTAAAGCCAAATAGGTGGGCTCCGCAGATACCGCAGTAAAGGTAGCCGGTAAGTAGGTAGTCCTCCTCTTTTTGGCGCTGCTTTGGACCTCTGGCCCTTTTGTTCAGCATATCGTTTACACGGTAGAACAGCGCAGGTTCTACTATAGCCGGTATGCAATTCTCAAATACTATAGGTTCTCTGCCAGAGGTACTACGCCTACCGTAGCTATAGGTTCCTATATAGATAGGCGACCTAAGCATAGACCTAATAAACGAAATGTTAAAAGCAGTATTCCGCCTAGTACGGTAGCCCTGCGCTACCGCCCACCTAGTGACGTCTACAAGCGTACTGCCGCCGTCAACTCTTTTGAATATTTCACGAACTACCGCCGCCTCCTCCTCGATAGGGATATAATGGCGGTCTTTGTCTATAGTAAACCCGTAGGGGATAGAACCGCCGTTATGCTGAGCTTTAAGGGCGGTTTCTTTTTTGCCCTTGGAGACCTCACGGGCGAGGTTCTTACTAAAGTACTCGGCCATACCCTCTAGCACGGCCTCCATCATGACAGCCTCCGGAGAGTCGTCTAGGGGCTCCAGAACGGATATAACCCTAACGCCAAACTGCTTTAGCTTATGCTTGTAGACGGCGGAATCGTAGCGATCACGCGCAAAGCGGTCTAGCTTATGAACTACTACGGCTTTAAATGTTCCGGACGCAGCGTCGGCTACCATACGCTGAAACTCGGCGCGGTCGTCATTGGTAGCGCTACGAGCCTCGTCCACGTAAAACCGCTTTATAGTATGGCCTGCAGACTTAGCCCACTCGGTAATAGCTCTAGTTTGCGCCTCGATAGAATAGCCGTCCCTTTGGTTCTCGCTTGAGTAACGACAATAAGCAACTATAATCATTTTACCAACCCCCTATTATATAACCATAATTCTAATACTTTTAGTAAGCGTAAACTTAACTACAAATACGCCCAGCTCCTCGTCATAAACGCAACTATCCGGCATTTGCTCTACGCCGCCTATAAAGTACCATTGCAAAGAGCTTACAGGCTCCGCGGTAGCAATATGGACGGTATAAACCTCTCCAGCGCACACAGGGCCAGAGATAGGCGTAATGGTGTAAAAACTAGGGTTGCTGCTATCTATAAGAACGGATAAGAGCTTACCCCAGACGGCGTAGTAGTGGAGGTTTCCGGTAGTACCTTTGGCGACCTCTGGAGCGAGTACGGGATCGCTGCCGTCCTCATTAAGCGACCAGCCGAGGAAACGGTAGCCCTCACGCTCCGGTGCAATAAGGGTAAAACTAGGGGTAAACGAGTTATACGCTACAGGGTTATAAGGCGAGAGCTCGCCACCATTTGCGTGGTAAAAAATAGAGTAGACAGCGTAGTCGGCCGCCGGTTCCGTTTGAGGCTTAGGCTCCTCCGCTGCAGAGCAGGCAGAGAACGACAAACATAATAATAACACTAAAAAGCAAATAGCTAATTTTTTCATAAGGCAACCTCCTAGTCACTAAAATCGGCTTTAGCAGAGAGCGACCTACAAAGCGAGTATATAGCCTCTAGGCTCTCCGGGTTCTGCTGATCCTGCAATAAAAATAGTATTTCCAACTTGGTACGTAAGCGAGGCTCCATAGACGAGGGCAGACCTTGGCAAACCTCGCCGGCGCCATGTATACTCGTAACGTAGAATATACGACGCATAGAATCTACAAAGCCGTCGAACATTTCCAAAGGCTCAGCGCCTAAAAGGTAGTCGACCGATACACCAAAAAAGCTGGCGAACTGCTGCGCCGTTTCAACGGTAAGGTTCCTTTTACCGTTCTCGATATGGGTAATTTGAGTATGGCTTATACCTACTTTTTCTGCAAGGGCTCTTATAGTAAGCTTACGATTGAGCCTCAATTCTTTTAACCTATTCATATATAAACACCTCCTAGTATATGGTACCCAATTATACCATAAAATAGTACGCTTGTAAATATTTTTGGTTGCAAATAGAAATTTTTTTATAAAAAACTAAAAATACTGTTGACAAGTAGAAACCAAACGGCTATAATAAAGTAAACTTTGGTTGCAAATAGAAACCAAACAAGAGCAAAACGGAGGTAAAAATAATATGGCAAAACAGGTAGTAGGTACTAACTTAATCCAAGAGGACTACGAGCGCTTAGAGCATAGCGCCTACAAGCAGCTTAACGAAACGGAGGCAAGAGCCTTGATAAATAAATACTTTGGCTTTGAGTTTTCGCAAATAGAGATTATAGCCGAAGTAGACAGCTGGGAACTTGACGAAACCGGTAAAAAATGGGTCCACAAAGAATCTTACACCCGTAAGCCTTTATACGATGCTACCGACTGGAACTACATACGCTTTAACGTCAAAGGGTACCAGTACGAATTTGTAAACGGAGATCTCTACTTTTACGAGGACTAGGGGAGGGGACTAACTATGAAAAATAAACAAGTACAAAAACAAGCACCAGAGGAAAAGCTAGGCTATAACCTCTTATTACAAAACGCGGCAGACCTGGACGTAAGCCAGGACGCAGTAAACAAGCTACTTAGGTACTACACGGATACGCTCGGCTGGAGTATGAACCAAGCATTACTATATACGCTAGAACTCTTTGAGAACGGCACCATTGCCGAGGTAAAGAGCTGGGGCAAGACGGAGGACTAATTATGAATAGACAAAGACGTAAATCAATACAAGAACTTATAAACCAAATGGAGGAACTCAAGTCCGCGCTTGAGAGCCTCCAAGAGGAGGAGCAGGAAAGCTACGACAACCTACCGGAAAGTTTCCAAGAGGGAGAACGCGGCGAGCAAATGCAAGAGGTTATAGATAACTTGGAGTCCGCCGTAAGCAGCATAGAGGAGGCTATAGACTACGCTACCTCTGCTATAGAAAACTAGGAGGGCACTATGAAAATAATAATTAAAAGACCGGGCGAGTACCCGGAGGTTAAAGACATAAGAGACGACGAGGACGGAGCTATAACAGACTTACAGGAAATAGTAGGCGGCTACGTACAGCTAGTACACGTGTTTAGCCCATACGACGGGCTCGTACTTATAGTAGACGAGGACGGTAAGTGTAAGGACGGTTACAGGGAAAATATAGTCCTGCCGGACAGCACGGGCAAGGTCGTAGACTTTTGCGTAGGCACCGTAGCCGTAACCGGACTTGTACGCAACAAAGAGCGAGAGCTCGTACTTGGCTCGGTAGCCAAATCCAAATACGAATGGGTAAAAAACTGGCTAGACGTAAGGAGCATAGGCTAGGGAGGACGCTATGAACTTTGAACAAATCAAAAAGCTTTGTAACTACTGCAGGACCCTTGGTATAAAAACTCTGGGCGAACTCGCAAACTTTAAGGCCGAAACAGGCTGCAGAACCAACGGGGAACTACTTAACGCGCTGATTAAGGCGGCAAAAGGAGGAGGGTAGCTTATGCGTACATACCTAATACGGGACGACGACGGCGTTCAATCTATAGCAACAGAGGACGAGTTATATACGGCCTTTTGCAAAATAATAACCAACCTGCTTAAGAACTATAGCGACGCCGAGCTACGAGCGTACCGGGAGGACCTAGCCAGCATAGCAGTATATGAGTGCCTCAAAGCCATGCGGAGCTACAAGCCTATAGGTAGCGTATATGCATACGCCAGGACGGTAGCGCAGCATAAGCTCAACAAAGAGGTAAAGAACATACGCAAGTACAACGGCATGGTAACACCACTAACAGCGGAGCATGCGGACAGCCTTGTAACTGAGGACTGCGAACCACCAAACGAGGAGCTATTAGCTTGGATAGACAAGCTTAAGCGGCTCCTTGATCCAGAGGAGCTGGAGGTAGTAAACTTAGCCCTGCAGGGATACAACAACAGCGATATATGCCTAGCCCTTAAGGGCGAACGAAAGCAAGGCAGCTACGTCTCTAGCATTTGGAAACGTATACGAGCCAAGGCCATTACCATAGGGAACCCACTACGACCCATAGAGGAGGACGACAAAGTATGAAAGTATACAGATCAACAATACAAGGAAAGGTGGAATTCGTAAAAGAGGTAATCTCTCCGCTACTCTACCAAGCTGATACAGGATGGTACGGCGCCGTATACGAGTACAACGAAACTACACACGACGAAATAGTTTACCTGCTTACTAAAGATGGTTACCGCTCTAACGCAATATACGTAAACGGAGACAGCTTGGAGGCTTTGGTAAGAGACGTATTTAAAAACTTATAAGGAGGATAACAGCATGAAAGTAAATATCGATAAGATACGAGGTCTTATGGCCGAGAACCACGACACCAACGAAACCCTAGGCAAAAAGATTGGCGTTTCTGCAGCTACCGTAAGCAACTACCTTAACGGTAAAACCGATATGACGGTAGTCCTACTCGGCAGAGTAGCGCAAACCTATAACGTGGACGCTTTTACGCTTTTGGCTCAAGATAAATAAATTTTTTTGCGTAATATGGTTGCAAAAAGAAACCATTTACAAATAACAAAAAAAAGTAAGGAGGTGCAATACTTATGACAAAAGACGAAAAAAACGCGGCAAGCTCTACGCAGCTAGACAACTTTATAGACTGGCTCCTAGACGAATTGCTGAAAGGAGGTTTCCTAGAAAATGAGGTGTCCTAACTGCGACGAGTACATGGAGTACGACGAGGAGCTAGGTATATGGTACTGCACGGAGTGCGGCTACCAGGATACCGACCACTAAACCACACGGCAAGATCTAACACAAAAAAAATAAAAACGGAGGTAAAAACTATGTTAGAGATCAAAGTAACCATAGGCTTAGAGCCTAAAACAGCGGAAATGCTAGGAGCTCTCCTAGCGGCTATGAACAGCGCCAAAGTAGTAGGCGTAGACTTAACGAGCAACCCTGCAGGGGCTCAAAAACCGCCTAAAAAAGTGGCAACCGTAAAGACCGAGGAAACGGTAGACCAAACACCTAAAGGCGCACCTGACACAACTGCGGCACCTAAAGCAGAGCAAGCCGCCGCCCTCGATATAGAGGACGTAAGAGCGATACTCGCAGACGCCAAGCATACTTACGGCTTACCTAAGGTAAAGGCTATCCTCAAAAAGTACGGCGCCGGGGACCTTGGTAGCGTTCCTGCAGATAAGTACGACGAGCTCGTAGCGGATATTAAAACTATAGGAGGCTGAGCTGTATGCCAGGAGAACACGCAAAGCTAAGTGCCAGCGGTTCTAAAAGGTGGCTGGCCTGCCCCGGCAGCGTAGTACTTGAGGCGCTATTCCCAGAGAGCGAGTCACCGTATGCAGAGGAGGGCACCAGAGCCCACGAACTAGCAGAGGCTAAACTTCGCTACCTTACAGGACGTATAAAGCTGGAGGACTACGACGAGGCCTACCGTAACATAGACAAAGCTATACAGCCCGGAGGGGTAATTGCCGAGATGGAGCGATACGTAGACGTCTACATAGACTACGTTATGGACTTGTACGACGGGCTCCGACTTAATCACAGAGACGCTGTAACCTTTATAGAGGAGCGCGTAAGCTACGACGAGTACGTACCTGGAGGCTTTGGACGGATAGACTGTATAATCCTCGCCGGAAAAAAGCTACATATAGTGGACCTTAAGTACGGTAAGGGCGTAGCAGTAGACGCCGTAGAAAATCCACAGCCAAGGCTATACGCGCTAGGAGCTCTGCAAGAGTACGGCGACATTTACGATATAAACCAGATTACCACCCATATAGTACAGCCAAGGCTAAATAGCATAACGACCGAGAACTTAACGAGGTCGGAGCTGGAGGGCTGGGGCGAATCTATAAAGCAAGTGGCGGCGGACGCTTACAAGGATACAAGAGTATACAGCGCTGGCGATCATTGCCAATTCTGCAGAGCCCGTGCCACCTGCAGAGAAAGAGCTAGGCACTACTTAAGCTCAATACTGAACATATTAGGAGGACAAAAGTAAATGGATATTCCAGCTATAAAAGACCCAGACCTTTTAACCGACGAGGAAATAGAGGCGCTACTTCCTCACTTAGACGGCTTAGAAAAATGGGCCAAACAAGTTAAAGAGTACGCCCTACAGCAAGCTTTACAAGGCAAGCACTACAAAGGTTTTAAGGTCGTAGAGGGACGTAGCGTAAGAACCTTTAGCGACGAGCAAAAGGTAGTAGCAGCCCTTACCTCTAATGGATACCCGGAGGAGATCATATACGAGCGTAAGCTTTTAAGCCTCTCGGCTATAGAGAGCCTTTGCGGTAAAAAGCGCTTTGCTACGATCCTGGGCGACTTAGTAGAGAAACCCCAAGGCAAGCCAACCCTCGTACCGGATACGGACAAGCGTCCGGAGATGGATACAAGTAGCGCAGCCGACGATTTCAACGACGATATACCATTCTAACAAGGAGGCATTATGAAACCAGACGAACAAATCAAAATTGCAGAGGAGACCGTAAGGCTCTTGCAAGACTATGTAGAGCTCAAAAAGACAAGCAAACGCCTTAAGACCGCCAGTGTAAACGACGATGTCGACGGCGTAGTAAGTAACATACTCGACAGAGTAAACGAAAACATTAAAAATCTTTAAGCCATACAGGAGGATAAAATCATGGCAGACAATAACACCAACGCAACGAAAGTAATAACAGGACTTGTACGCTTTAGCTACGCGCACGTTTTTAAGCCGGTAAGCGTAGGCGAGACCGACGAGCCCAAGTACTCCGTAAGCCTTATAATTCCTAAGAGCGATACGGCAACCATTAAGAAAATTGAGGCAGCAGTAAACGCAGCCAAAGAGCAAGGCAAAACCTCTAAGTGGGGAGGTAAAATCCCCGGCGGACTTAAGACGCCTTTAAGAGACGGCGACGAGGAACGCCCGGACGACGAGGCCTACGCAGATAGCTATTTTGTAAACTGCTCCAGCATGCAAAAGCCCGGCATTATTGACGCCGCTAAAAAGGCTATTACCGACGAGGAGGAGTTCTACTCCGGCTGCTACGGCAGAGCTAGCCTTAACTTTTTCGCTTATAACGCAAGCGGTAACAAGGGCGTAGCTGCAGGTCTTAACAACTTGCAAAAAATCAAAGACGGCGATCCTCTTAGCGGACGCCAAAGCGCTGAGGCAGACTTTAACGACGATTTCGACGTAGAGGATGACGACGTCGATTTCTAAGAGGCGAGAGCTCTTTATAGACATAGAGACCTACAGCGACGTAGATCTTACAGACTGCGGCGTATACCGGTACGTAGACACTCCAGCGTTTGAGATTATGCTATTCGGCTACGCATACGGAGACGACGACGTAGAGGTAGTAGACCTTGCATCCGGCGAGGAACTACCGAGCCAAGTACTTAAGGACCTTACAGACGATAGCGTACTTAAGCTGGCGCATAACGCGAACTTTGAGCGCACCTGCTTAGCTAAGTTTTACGATACGGCTATGCCTCCCAGCCAATGGGAGTGCACAGCCGTAAGGTCATCCTCTTTAGGATTACCTAGGAGCCTTGCCGCAGTAGGCGAGGTTCTAGGCTTAGGGGAGGACGAGAAAAAAATGGCAATAGGCAAGAGGCTAGTACTCTACTTTGCTAAGCCTTGTAAGGCGACTAAAACCAACGGCAACAGGACAAGGAATCTACCAGCACACGACCCGGACAAGTGGGCACTCTATAAAGAGTACAACCGCCAAGACGTAGTAACAGAGAGAGCTATATACCGCCGCCTTGAGGTTTACCCCAAGACGACACAGAGCGAGCAACGCTTATGGCAATTAGACCAGCTTATGAACGAGGGCGGAGTTCTAATTGATACCGACCTTGTAGGCTCTGTACTGGGCTACGCAGACGAACATAAAAGACAGCAGACGGAACGGGCTATGCAACTCAGCGGCATAGATAACCCTAACAGTTTGCCACAAATAAGGCGCTGGCTTGCCTCCAAAGGCATAGATCCGGAGAGCCTAGACAAAGAGGGCGTTAAGAATTTGCTAACCGAGCTTAAAGCTACTGGAGAGCATAAGGACGTTATAGAATTCTTGCAAATACGCCAAGAGCTTGGCAAAACAAGCGTTACAAAGTACGACGCAATAGACCGAGCGCTATGCAGCGATAACCGTATACGCGGTATGCTCCAGTTTTACGGCGCCAACCGTACAGGGCGGTGGGCCGGCAGGCTGGTACAGCTGCAAAACTTACCACAAAACAAGTTTAAAAACTTAGACCTAGTACGCGAGCTAGTAAAGGCTGGAGAGTGGGAACTTATATACCTGCTATACCCCTCTCTTATGGATATCTTTAGCCAGCTTATACGTACTTGCTTTATAGCTGCAGAGACCAAGACCTTTGCGGTGGCAGACTACTCAGCCATAGAGGCGAGAGTTATAGCTTGGCTCTCTGGAGAGACGTGGCGCTTAGACGTATTCAAAACACACGGCAAGATCTACGAGGCGAGCTACGCTACAGCCTTTAAGGTTCCTATAGAGAGCGTAACCAAGGGCAGCCCGGAACGTAAGAAAGGCAAGATCATGGAGTTAGCGCTTGGCTACGGCGGCGGCATAAACGCCCTTAAAGCATTCGGCGCAGACGAGATGGGCTTAACCGACGACGAGCTAGACCACCTCGTAAAAAGCTGGCGAGGAGCTAACAAGCATATTACTAAGTTCTGGACAAGCGTAGAGAACGCAGCCAAAGAGGCCATACTCAACCCTGGCAGTTCCATAAGGATAACGCCGGACAGAGGATTAGTATTCAAGCTTATAGGTAGCATTCTTTTTATAAAACTGCCTAGCGGTAGAGCAATAGCCTACCAAGACGCAAAGGTAGTAGATATAGGGAACGGGCACACCGAGATAAAGTATAAAGGAACGAACCAAAAAACACAAAAGTGGGAGGAGGTATCTACCTACGGCGGTAAGCTTGCTGAGAACATAACACAGGCGACCGCTAGGGACTGCTTAGGCGCCGCTATGCTGGAGCTCGATAGCAACGGGTATAGAGTACAATTCCACGTACACGACGAGGTTATAGTAGAGGTAGACCAAGGTAACGAGGGTATCCACCTGGACCGCATAAAGGGCATTATGGCTCTTAAGGACACGGCATGGGTAAAGGGCTTGCCTTTAACAGCTGACGGGTATACAACTACTTACTATCGTAAGGACTGAGGGGCTTATATGATAGACAACACTACACTAAGAGAATTAAAGAAAGAGGCCGAGGAGAGCGTACAACAACTTATGGAGCAACACAACAAAGCCTACCACTATTACTGGGATTGCCCGTGGGCTATGAAACAACTCGGTAAAAAGGAGGCGGCCTTATACGACAAAGAGGTAACAGCGGACGACTACGCCATATTCATAAGACCTAACGGCTACGCAGTAATGCTACGAAAGGCTTACGAAAAGCTCTCAGCAAGAGACAAAAAAAAGCTTATTAACGGCTGCACCTTTGTAAGCGTATAGGCTAGGAGGTAGAGAATCTATGAGCGACTTAAAACACGGAGCGGAGCTACAGCTTGCTATTTCCGTAGCAAAAAGCAGGTGGGCGACGAACTGGAAAAACAAAACTACTACATGGGGAGAGCTAGTAGAGCGCTTAAGCTCTACTCAGAGGACCTACGAAACCGTAGCGGAGTATGCCGCTATGAACAAAGACGAGCAGTCTAAAATTAAGGACATAGGTGGCTTTGTAGCCGGCGAGCTTAAAGAGGGACGACGCAAGAACGGGCACGTCGTAAGCAGGAGTCTTATCACCCTGGATGCGGACTTTGCGCCGCAAGACCTCTGGGACGATATAGCTACCTTTACAACCTACGCACTACTCGCGTACTCTACCCATAAACACACACCTAAAAAGCCTAGGCTACGTATACTTATACCTCTTAGCCGTAAGGTAACACCGGAGGAGTACGAGGCAATAGCGCGTAAGCTTGCAGACGACATAGGTATAGACTATTTCGACGACACTACCTACCAGCCTGCAAGACTTATGTACTGGCCCTCTACTCCAAAGGACGGCGAGTATTTCTACAAGGTTCTAGACCTGCCTATACTCAACCCGGACGACGTACTTAAAACCTATACCGACTGGAGGGATGCCAGCTATTGGCCGGAGAGCAGCAGGTGCACAAAAATCCGAGCAAAGCAAGCGGACAAGCAAGGCGACCCTCTCGCCAAGGGTGGGCTGATAGGTGCGTTCTGCAGGGCGTACACAATACCGGAGGCTATAGCTACGTTCTTGCCGGAGGTATACACGGAGTGCAATACTCCGGGCAGATACACCTACGCCCAAGGATCCACAGCCGCAGGACTGGTAATATACGAGGATAGGTTCGCCTACAGTAACCACGGTACCGACCCTATAAGCGGTATGCTTTGCAACGCCTTTGATCTCGTAAGAGTACACCTATTCGGGGACAGAGACGTAGAGGCTAAACCGGATACCCCCGTAAACAAGCTACCAAGCTGGAGTGCTATGATGGCTCTAGCCGGCGCTGACGAAAACGTAAGAGCGCAAGTGGGCGTGGATAAGTTGGCCGCCGCGGCCTTAGACTTTGGCGAAAACCTAACCGATCCGGACAATAAGGAATGGCTCAAAAAGCTTACTACGGCCAAAAACGGCGAGTACGAGGCGACTATAGCAAACTTGCTACTGATACTTAAAAACGACCCTAACCTACGAGGGATAGGCGGACTGGACGAGTTCCGTAGTAGGTACACCGTAACAAACAAAAATCTACCATGGCCTCGTAGGGGCAGCGTTTGGACGGATACAGACGACGCAGGACTACGCAACTACGTGGAGCAGGTCTACGGCATAGAGGCGAGAGTAAAGCTGCAGGACGCGCTTACTTTGCTCTTTGAGGAGAACTCCTACCACCCGGTTAAGAACTTTATAGAGTCCGCCGCCTGGGACGGAGTGCCCAGAGTAGAGCGCCTGCTTATAGACTATCTCGGCGCCGACGATACCGAGTACGTACGCACGGTAACACGCAAAGTGATTACTGCGGCCGTAGCAAGAGTATACGAGCCGGGCTGCAAATTCGACTACATGATGGTAATTATAGGCAAGCAAGGCATAGGCAAAAGTCTTATAGTACAAAAGCTAGCAAGAGAGTGGGCAAGCGATACCCTTACAGACATACGAGGCAAAGAGAGCTACGAGGCTCTAGACGGAGTATGGATCATGGAAATGAGCGAGCTAGCAGCTCTTAAGCGAGGCGACCGCGAGGCAATAAAGGGCTACATAAGTAAGACCGAGGATACCTACCGAAAAGCTTACGCACGTAATACCACCATAAGCAAGCGACAGTGCATATTTATAGGAACCACGAACAACCACGAATTTTTAGACGACCCTACGGGGAACCGTAGGTTCTGGGCTATCGACACCGACGCAACTATGCGTACCAAGCTCGTATGGCGCGACCTTACAGAGAGCGAGGTACACCAAGTATGGGCGGAGGCTCTGGAGCTCTACCGCTCCGGCGAGAACATTATGGAGCTACCGCCAGAGGTAGCCGAGGCAGCTACAGAGTTACAAGCAAAACACAGCGTAGAGGACAGCTACAAGGGCGTAGTAGAGGCTATACTTGCAAAGCCCATACCTAGTAACTGGGCGCAGCTTAGTCTACTTGAGAGACAGCAGTATTACAGCGCTACAGACGAGTACAGGGACGAAAGCGGAGAGTCTACCGAGCTTATACCTAGAACCAAGGTATGCGCCATAGAGATATGGTGCGAGGGCTTAGGCAGAGACAAGAGCGCCCTAGACTATACAACCTCTCGCAGAATCAATAACGCCCTAGAGCTTTTAGGCTGGGAACGTATGCCAAACCCCGTAGAGTTTAAAGGCTACGGGCGGCAAAAAGGCTGGAGAAAGTCTACCGAGTAGCAGTATACGGCTATAAAGTATACCGCCGTATACTGCAAAAGTCCGGTATACCAGCGTAAGTATACCAAGTATACCGTGGTATACCGTCAAAAAACCTAAACGGTATACCAAAAATAACCCAAAAGACGACAATCGCTATATATACGTTAGTATATATAGAAAACAGCAAAAAAGCCTATAGGTATACCAAGTATACCGTCAAAACCCTATAAAGTATAAAAATACGAATTAGGCAGACGCATACGTAAGACACACCACCTAAAACGCCTAAATGGAATACATACGCGTAAAAGAGGTTTACAACGGTATACCAGTATACCAAAGGCAAAAAACATATAAACAGGAGGACTATTCCATGATAGACGCAGAATGGATTAACAAAGCAATAGAGGCTATTAAAAGCGGCCTTTGCAATAAACTTGAAAAAGGTAATATTACGGTATACGCTTGCGGAAACAAAGCGATCCGTATAGACGTAAAAGTAAACTAATAGGAGGACAACTTAATATGCTGGAGAGCGAGGTAGAGGCAAGGCTGAGAGCAAAGGTCGAAAGCCTAGGCGGTAAGGCTTTTAAGTTTATAAGTGACGGCAATAGAGGAGTACCGGACAGGATAGTATGCTTGCCTAATGGCAGGATTGTATTTGTAGAGACAAAGAGACCTAAAGGCGGTAAGGTATCCAAGCTGCAAAAGTACCGTATAAAAGAGCTACGAGCTTTAGGCTTTGACGCAAGGGTAATAAATACCTACGAGCTGGTAGACCAGTTTATAGAGGAGATACGCAATGAAATACAAACCCCATGACTACCAGAACTACACAACCGGGCGTATGCTGGATACCAAAAAGATTATAGCCATACTGGATATGGGCCTAGGCAAAACGGTATGCACCTTGACCGCGATAAACGAGCTTATGTTTGATAGGTTTGAGTGCTGTAAGGTACTGGTAATAGCACCGCTGCGAGTAGCCCGTAAGACCTGGACGGACGAGATCAAAAAGTTTGACCACTTAAGACACCTTACGGCATCCAAGATACTAGGCACAGAGGCAGAACGTATACGAGGCCTAAAGGCGGACGCGGATATATACCTAATAAACCGAGAAAACGTCGTATGGCTTGTAGAGTACTGCATAAAGCAAAAAAAGTGGCCTTTTGATACTATAGTGATCGACGAGAGCAGTAGCTTTAAGAGTAACCAGAGTAAACGCTTTAAGGCATTAAGAAAAGTAGCCGCAATAACTGACAGAGTTATAGAGCTGACAGGAACGCCAAGTCCCAACGGACTTATGGACCTCTGGAGCCAGATATATCTACTGGATCAAGGCGAACGACTAGGCAAGACTATAACAGCTTACCGCGATAAGTACTTTACTCCAGGACGTAGGAACCGTACCGTCGTATACGAGTACGTACCCAGGAAAGGTGCAGAGGAGGCTATATACAAAGCTATAGGCGATATAGCCATAAGCCTAAAGGCCGCGGACTACTTGAAGCTACCGGACCGAATAGACAACGTTATTAAACTTCAGCTACCTACTATAGCAAGAGAGCAGTACGACGAGCTGGAAAGGGAGTGTATATTAGAGCTTGATAGCAAAGAGGTAGTAACAGCAGGCAGCCAAGCGGTAGTAACTAATAAGCTATTACAGATGGCTAACGGCGCAGTATACAGCGAAACCAAGAACGTAACAACGATACACGACGTAAAGCTAGACGCCTTAGAGGAGATTATAGAGGACAATCCAGGCAAGCCTATAATGGTCTTTTATAACTACCAACACGATTACAGCAGGCTTATGGCAAGGCTTAGTAAGTACAACCCTAGGACCTTGGCTACAGACGACGACCAAGACGACTGGAACGCCGGCAAGATACAAGTACTACTAGCGCACCCTGCAAGCATGGGGCACGGACTTAACCTACAGGCAGGCGGTAACATAATAGTATGGTTCGGTTTAACCTGGAGCTTAGAGCTTTATCAGCAAGCAAACGCAAGGCTTTATAGACAAGGGCAGCAACAGGCAGTAATTATTCACCACTTAGTGGCGGAGGATACCGTAGACGAGGACGTACTAAGAGCCTTAAAGGCTAAGAGCATAAGCCAGGACGAACTTATAGCAGCTGTAAAAGCACGAATTGAGGCGCATGGCCGAGCATAGGGGGGGGTCTACACCCCTCTAACTTTTTATAAAACAACGGCGCTGGAGTTTTGTACATATTTTTAACGGAAAAATAAAAAATGCTCAAAGTCCTTATATAAGTAGAGGGAAAACCTCTAAAAAGCGAGGTGCAAAGTGAAAATAGAAAAGATCCGGATAGCAGACTTAACCGTTTATGACGGTAATACCAAGATACACACCGAGGCGCAGCTTGAACAAATAGCGGAAAGCATAAAGCGCTACGGCTTTAACGATCCCGTCGGCGTATGGGGTAAGGATAATATAATCGTAGAGGGGCACGGTAGAGCGCTTGCGGCTCAGCGCCTCGGATACGTAGAGGTTCCCTGCGTAAGGCTCGACCACTTAACGGACGAACAGCGCCGGGAGTACACTATGGTGCATAACGCTACAAACCTTGCTACAGGTTTGGACGACGACCTAGTACAGGCTGAGCTTTGCAAGCTTACGGACGCAAGAGCTCTTGAGCTATTCGGCTTGATACTTGAGGAGGACGAGGCAAGCACCGTACAAGAGGACGACTACAACGTGACGGCGGCGCCGTCGCTTGTAAAATACGGAGAGGTTTGGCAACTCGGTACGCATACTTTGGTGTGCGGAGACTGCACAGAACCAGAAACGGTACGTGTAGTAACGGGGGGGGCTCCGCCGACTGCGTAATGACCGATCCGCCATATAACGTCGACTACGTAGGCAAGACTAAAGACGCCTTGCGCATAGACAACGACGTTATGGACGAGCCAGAGTTTCAGCGGTTCCTGCAGCGAGCGTTTCGTAATATGGGCGACGCCCTAAAGCCCGGAGGCTCGTTCTATATTTGGCTAGCTGACAAAAAGCTTAAGACCTTTTACGACGCTCTTAACAGCGTAGGCCTTAGAGTACGCCAGCAACTAGTATGGGTAAAAAATACTATGGTGCTAGGACGGCAGGACTATCAGCAAAAGCACGAGCCGTGTATATACGGCTGGAAAGAGGGTGCAGCGCATTACTTTACGCCGGATAGAACTAAGACGACTGTAGAGGAGAGCGACGAGCTTATAAATATAAAGCAAATGAAAAAGACCGAGCTACTTGCCTATTGTATGGAGCTCCAAGACAAACTAAACGCAGAACCGCAGACGGTGATCCGAGAGGATAAGCCAGCGGCAAGCGAAACGCACCCTACTATGAAACCCGTAAGACTTATAGCAAGGCTCCTAGCGAACAGCACAAAAAAGGGAGATACCGTATTAGACCTATTTGGCGGTTCCGGCTCCACGCTGATAGCCTGCGAGCAACTGGGCCGTAAGTGCTGCATAGTAGAGATTGACGATAAGTACGCAAGCTGCATAGTAGACCGCTGGGAAAAGTATACGGGTAAAACGGCGGAAAAAATAAGAGGATAGGAGTATGAGATATGAGGACCGTTCGCCGGCTAAAAATAAATTCTACAACAGTACTGCATGGCGTAAGCTCAGCGCGTACTACGCGGCAAGTAAGGGCTGGATATGCGAGTGCTGCCACAACAAGAACGTCGACCACAACAAGCCGATTTACGGCCAGCTCCATTGCCACCATAAAGAGGAGCTAACCGAGGAAAACATAAACGACCCTAACGTGGCGCTTAACGAGGATAACTTAATCCTACTATGTAGGACTTGCCATAATAAAATACACGGAGAGAGCGAGGTGCTGGCTCCCGGCTTGATTTTTGACGCGAACGGGATGCCGAGGAAAAAGAATGAGTAGAGGACGTAACGCTATACCGGCGGAGCTAAAAAACAACGATACCTATAAGGACCCAGGAGCTATAGAGCGCCAAAAGGCAAACACGCCTAAGTGCAACTCTGCAATTTTGCGTTGCCCCAAGAACCTAGCGGAGGGGGCAAAAAAAGAGTGGCGCCGGGTAGTAAAGCTTTATAGAGAGCTTGATATGCAGATACTTAACGACCTGGATATAGCGGTACTTACTGCCTACTGCGTAGAGGTAGATATAACGCAACGGCTATACGACGAGTGGGCCAAAGGTAGCGAGAAAGTAGCGCCGTACAGTCTTATGACGCCGGATATTTCCACAGGTTCAAAGACGGAGGCTACACCCTCCGGACAACCTATTAAGCGCAGTTCTAGCAGCACCATAAAGCACGTGGTTAACCCTCTCTTACGAGAGTATAACCGCCACGTCCAAACGGTACGAATTCTAGCAGAGCAGCTAGCGCTAACTCCAGCCGGCCGAGCAGCTTACGCAGTAAGACAAGAAAAAGCAAACAAGAGCGCGGCGGAGGAGTTTATGGGGGACTAGCTTATGGTATGGATTGAGGAGTACCTAGAGGCTGGTAAGCAAGGGACTATAGATATACCAAAGTACGTTATTAAACAGTACGAGGCTCTACTACCTATAATCCATGGTAAAGACCCTCGGTGGTACTATAACCCAGCCCTAGCGAGCAAACCTATAGAATTTGGTGAGCGGTTCTGCCGACAGAGCAAAGACGAGTGGAGAGGTAAGCCTATACGCTACTTGCTTTGGCAAAAGGCGGCGCTCTCCGCTATATACGGAATTGTAGAGAGAGGTAGCGACCGCCGAAAGTTTCAAAAGGTATTTATAGAGGTCGGCAAAAAAAACGGTAAAACAACTATGATCGCGCCGGTGGCTCTCTACGAAACAGCTAAAAAAGGTAACGAGGTATACTCTGCAGCTAACGCTTTGCAGCAGAGTAAAATAGTTTGGACCGAGGCAGCTAATATGCTAGACCAAAGCCCAGACTTAAAGGCAATGCTAAAGCGCCGGCAGTACGATATAAAGAATATAAGACCAAACGGCTTTAGCGTTTTTATGGCGCTAGCAAATCAGCCGGATATGCTGGACGGCAAGCTACCCAAGGTCGTTATACTAGACGAGGTACACGAACTCGACCAAGATATATACGACATACTCTATAACGGACAAATAGGTTGCGCCGACCCTTTGTTTATAATGCTCAGTACAAACGGATACAAAAGAGGCGCCCTCTTTGATACGGAGCACGAAAACAGTAAAGCCATACTAGACGGGCTTATTCAGGACGAGCGTAAGTTCTCGCTTTTGTATGAACTAGACGACCCTAAGGACTGGATGAACGAGCAGCATTGGCAACAGGTAAATCCTAGCCTAGGTACGGTATTCCCTATAGAGCGCTTGCGCAGTATAGTACAAGACGCACTCGCTAAGCCTCAGAGCTTAAACGCCGTAAAAACTAAGCACTTTAACCTAGGTGGAATCAGCGAAAAAGCATATTTTGAGTACGACGTAATAAACAACGAGCGCACCTTTGATATAAAACGCTTTAAGGGATACGACGCTATAGGCGGATTTGATTTGTCGCTTACAAACGACCTTACGGCGTTCTGTACGTTATTCTGGGATAGCGAGAACCTGGAGTTCTGCGTAGAGGTAATGTTCTGGATAAGCAAGGACTTTTACGAGAAAGCGCAAAACGATCCCAGAATGGGTAACGTCTGGAGGCTCTGGGTAGAGCAGGGCTACATAAGAATTGCAGGCAAGAACTCCATAGACCACAGGGCTATAGTAGACTACGTAGACGAAATGGTCGACAAGTACGATATTTGCTATAGGTGGATATACTACGACGCCTATAGTGCTCGATACTTAGTCAACGACTTTATAGCCGACGGCTTTAGCGAGGGGGACTGCCTCGTAAGGTGCCAGCAAGGTAGTAAGACGCTGGCGGTTCCGTTTCAAAAGCTAGAGGCGGAGCTAGCAGAAAAGCGGATAAACTATAACAACAATCCGGTTGTAAAGTGGTGTATGACTAACGTAGCGGTAGAGGAGGATCCTAGGAATAAGAACCCACTACCAGCTAAGGCCGGCAAAAATAACATGAGGAAAATAGACGGGTTCGCCGTAATACTCGACGCTTACGTAGGCGTCTGCGACCATACCCTAGAATTTATAGGAGAGTAACCGTGAACTTTTTAGGATTTGAAATTACACGAAAGAAAAAGGCAAGCAAAGAGGTTGAGGTGCGTAGCCTTGAACAGCTAGCGCTCCAGCTTGGTAACGCTGTAGGCCTTACGCCTAACTTTACCGTACTTGGTAGCGATCTTATGCGCAGTCCTACCTACTCGCAAGCGGTAAAAACTAACGCCAAGTATTGCAGCCGCGTAGAGTTCTCCGCGGTAAGGATAGACAAAAACACCGGAGAACAAGTACACGACTATAAGGGTCTTGATAGATTGCTACAGCTTAGACCAAACCCCTTACAGACGGCGGCGGAGTTCTGGGAAAGGGTAGCTACTTTTTACTACAACTATAACAACGCCTTTATATACATAGAGCGCGACGCTAAGTTTGATATAAAAGCGCTATGGGCTCCGGAGCCGGACGGTATCCAGTACGCAAAGCTTGAGGACGGCGAGGTCTGGCTCCGCTTTACGATTAACGGCAAGCAGGTAACCTACCCGTATAGCCTTATGGCACACATAGCGTCAAACGTAATAAAGGACCCTTTGTTTGGCGTACAAAACGACAGTATAAGAGGTGTACTCAACCTTATTAACACTAACTACAAGGGCGTAGAGAACGCTATACGCACCAGCGCCTATATACGTTTTATAGGCGAACTCGTAACCAAAGTAAGCGAGGAAAAGCTAGCCGAAAAAAGCAAAGACTTTACGGAGCGTTACCTTAAGGTTAACGCGCAAGGAGCAGATAACCCCGTAGGCATAGTCTTTACTGACAGTTCCTACAAGCTTACGCCCGTACAAACCAATGGCCAAAAGACCGCGAACTACGCCGAAATGAAACAATTTGACGAGGCGGTATACAAATACTTAGGGTGCCCAGAGGCTATAATTGCCGGCAAGGCAACAGAGGCGGAGCTTGTAGCTTATTTGGAGACTACGCCTATTCCATTCTTTGAAAGAGTGGCGCAAGAGCTTACGTATAAAGTATATACGGCTCCGGAACTTGACCGCGGAAACAAAATAACATTCTCGGATCGTAGGCTACAGTATATGCCTATGGAGACAAGGCTAAAGGTATTCCAGGCTTGCAGAGAGATGGGCGCCTTTACTTTTGGAACGCTTGGCGACCTACTCGGCTTGCCAGTTCCTGCAAAACTGCGTAACAAGGTAGTAGCAAGCCAGAATTACCGGGATCCTAACAACAAGGGCGGAGAGAACGACGAGGGCGACAACGATAAACCGTCGGAGCCACCAAAGACCAACCAAAAACCAGCTAACGACGAGGGCGGTAAAAAACAGTAAGAGCCCTTATATAAGTAGAGAGGAAATAGCTATGAGTAAAAAACTTATACAACTTAGAGATAGATATCACGATTATAGGCGCCTCATGGAGGTAAGAACGGAGCCAAACGCGACCGGAGAGCTTATTATTTGCGGTACGCCTATTATTTTTGACAAGCCGTACGACCTCGGTTTTACCTTTAACGGTAAGAAAGTATACGAGGTAATTAGCCGCGGTTCCTTTGTAGGCGCTGACTACGTAGACGTTCCGCTTAAGTACAACCATAACGATTGCAAGGGCACCCCTGCACGAACCACAAGCAAAAACGAGGTAGGCAGGCTTACTATCTCTGTACTTGACGACCGAGTAGACATGAGAGCTAACCTACTGCCGACCTCCGGCGGTAAAGACCTTTATATGGAGGTAGAGGCCGGTACAGTTTCTCAAATGAGCTGGGCCTTTATACAAGACCGCGAAAGCGAGGTTGTTACAGAAACCGCGGACAGCATTACCTTTACTGTAAATAAGGTACTGCGCGTATTCGACGTAAGCGCCGTAGACTTTGGCGCGAATAGCGAGACAACTATATACGCAAGGCGCAAGGGGGATTTGGACGAAAGAGCCCAACAGCTGGACGAGCTGGCCTGCCAAGCTTATAGAGATAAAATAAAAATTTTAGGAAACTTATAAGGAGAAAACGATTATGACATTGGCACAAATTTTGGCAAGACTTGCAGAGATCAAAGCTCGCAACGCAGCCATTGTAACCGAAAGCAGAGCGCAAGGCGCTTCTGCAGAACAGCTCGCCGCTCTTGCAGAGGAGCAGGAAAAGCTTATTGCTGAGAGAGCCTCTTTGCAAGCGAAAGCTATTGAGCTTAAGGGCTCCGCAGAGGGTGCGGATTTCAATCCGTTTGGCGGCGCACAGGAACCCACCGGCGGCGCACAGCAAGTAGACTTTAAGTCTTTTAAGACCAAAGATAAACTCGCTTACGTACTCGGTAAGCAACTTAGAGGTAGAACCTTTACAGACGTTGAGGTTAGAGCTCTTGGTAAGGCTCTTACTACTACCTCTACAGATTTCGTCGCAGCAAGCGTAAGCGCTGACGGCGTAAACAACGCAGGTATTTTTATCAATACTAAGCAGCTCCTCGACCTCTTGAGAGAGGAGGGTAAACTCAGCCCTATTTTTGCGGATATTTCGTTTACGCATATTAAGGGTATGACCGAATTCCCTTACCGTAAGGGCAGAGACAAGGCAAACGCTAAGAAAGAGGGCTTAGGTACTGGTGAAAACCAAATGGAATGGGACAAGCTCAGCGGCGTAAAGGGCTGGCTCCAAACTGTAATCGTTATTACCGACGAGGTAAAAGCGCTTACTGACTTTGACCTTGGCTCTTATATCATTGAGCAAATGCTCCAAGACCTCAACGAGGACTGGTGCGAGGACCTTATCTACGGTACCGGTAGCGGCGACCATATTAAGGGCGTAACCTTTGGCGCAGTAGCCGCAGTAGCCGGAGGCTATACCGGTAGCGCTTTGGACGCAATCATTGCCGGTATTAAGCTTTGCAAGGGAAAGTACCGTAGAGGAGCTAAGGCGTACGTGGCGCAAGACGTTTACGACGACGTATTTTTCTCGCTTGACGATAACGGCAACTTTAAGTACCCAGTACTTAACAACGCCCAAGGCATTGTCTCCGTAGGACCTATTCGCTTTGTCGTTGACGAGAACCTTAAGGACGGCGACTTTATCATTGGTAACGTTTCTAAGTTCTTTAAGGCTAACTCTCTCCAAGCTATCAAGCTTGAGACTGAACGCGCAGCGGTTAAAGGTACCACTACCTACGTTGCAAGCGAATTCTGCGCAACCTGCCCGGTTCCCGGCGCTATCGTTTACGGCTCCAAGAAAGCGTAAGCCGACAGAACGGAGGGCCCTATATGAAAATAACGCTTGAGCAAGTAAGAGAGGAGCTCTCAAAAGACGACCTTGATTACATTAACACAAAGCTAGAGCGTTATATAAGCTCTGCCAAAGCCTCCTTATTGCCTACTATAGGCTATAAGGAGGGGCAAACCCTACCGGAGGCAACCGCTGCAGAGTTTGAACACCTCAGCGACACCTACATAGTAGAGTACTGCCGGGCTATGATGGACGGCGTAGACAACGAAAAAGTAAGGCTAGTTCTGCAGGTACAGCTACAAAGCTTGCTAGGAGGCGGTACCGAATGAGAAAAACGCACAAGGTACAAGCTTACTACCCTGTAATGACAGGGGAAAAGCCTAACGCTGTATACTTCAGACACTTTATACACAGCCAAGAGAGCCAAGGGCTCTGGGCTACTATAAGGGATTTGTCGCAAAAGGAAATACTAACCAACGACGCAGCGGAAAAACAGCAGAGCCTATATATAACGATAGGCTACAACCCGGCAGTCTTAAAGCATTGGCGAGAGCTTATACTCATAGACGAGCAGGGCACAACTTACAAGATTAAAACTAAACCAGACGAGTTTAGCTACGAAAGGCGAGACATACGTATAGCGGCATACGCTTTTGTAGATAACTCGGCTTATACAGGAGCAGACATATATGACGGCGACAAATCTACTAAAGGCTGAGCAAATAGCCTTAAAAGATATAGAGGACGCTCTTATATCCTCTGGCTGGAGCGACGGGTACGGAATGACGGACGACGAGGTGCGGAACGCGCCGAGCCCTTTATTCTACCGTAACTCTACGCCGCGATCTGCCGCACAAAGCAAAGTAGTTATAGACGGGGTAGGCAGGACTATATACCTAGTTTACTCCAGTATGAAACCGGACACAGCCTACGCGGCCAACAAGCCGCACCACTTTAGCGCTACTGTAGCGTTGACGATATACTACAGCGACGCCTATACCTTTGACACTGGGTCGGTGCACGCAAGGTTTTTAGAGGGGCTACTTAGCGAGCTTGCGGATAGGGAGTACGTTATAAGCTCTGACGGAGAGGGCGCCTCGGCGGCGGCGTCTGATAGAGAGCCTTACGTATACCGTAAGGTGATATACGCCACTAAAATCGTATAAGGAGAATAGCATTATGCCTTTGAAAAAAATACAAAAAATGATTTCACAGGGCCTACAGGACGTAATGACGCAACGCCTTAATAGCGGTCACACCGGATACGAGAACGATCCTATTAAGTGGACTGGCGAGACCTCGTTAGTCTTTACACCTAAGCGCGACAGTACCGTACTCGCGGCAGGCAACGATCCGGCATGGGGTGAGCTTAACGGCCCTGTTCTTGGCGACGTAGAGCTTAAGCTTTACAGCTTGCCTATTGAGGATATGCCTAGTCTTTTAGGCGTAAAGTACAGCGTAGCAGACGGCGTATGCGTAGGCGACGAGGACGACGCAACGCCTTACGTAGGCTTGGCTCTTAACAATAAGGTTAGGAAAGAGGGCGGCGTAAGTAGCTTTAACAAAACAATTCTATATAAGGTTCGTTTTGATTTGCCAGAGGTAAACCTCAAAACTATTGCCGAGGGCGATACCGCGGTTGCGGACGTAACCCTTAAAGGCAAAGCTTACCCGGTATACTTTGCTAAAACTGACGGTTCGCAAGGATCTAGAACCTATTGCATTGTGAATAGCGTAACCAACGCAACCAAGTATAAAGCTAACGAGGACGCTATCGTATTCCCTACTGAATTTACAGCAGATACGGTAACACAGACACAAAATAAATAGGAGGACTAAAATGGGACGCATTGTTGACGGCCTTAAAAGGGCTATAAAAAATATGACCGGTGTACAAGTAGACGGCAGAACCAAGGGCGAGGTCTTAGAGGACTATAACGTCAAAACTACAGTAATCCCTCTAACTATAAGCGTTGTAGACGCTAGCGGCGCCGTAACGGGAGCTACGGTAGCTCTTAAAGAGGGTAGCGTTGTAGGTTCTGGTACTGCGGTAAACGCAGGGAGCGACGGCAGCTATAGCGTAAAGCTTGGCGAGTATAACTACTCGATCACCAAGGTGGGTTATACGACCGCAACAGGTAAAATCAGCGTAACAGCTAGCGACATAACGAAAGGTTCCAGGATTGTAACCGTAACGCTTGTAACTAACGTTTAATACCTAGAGCCACGGGAGGTGCAGCATGGCTTTGAAAAGATACACAAGAAAATTTATAAAAACCTATTCATATACGGACCCAGAGACTGGAGAGGAGGATACCATAGTATTTATGGCTAACGGGTACCTGTTTCCGCTTTTTAAGTCTCTAGCAGGCGTAGAACTTACAGACGCTTTGGCGGAGTATAAAAACGGCTTGCTAGGCATAGTACGTCCGGAGAATATGGAGGTTTTATACAAGCTCCAAGAGGCAGAGGACGCAGACGCTAAGCTGAGTATAGCGAAAGAGAACGCAGGCCCATTGTTTGAGATGCTTAAGGCGGCTAACGACACTAAGCCACAAGGCGACGCAGGTCTTGACCTTATAGAACTCATAATGATCTGTACTCGTATTTGCGCTCTGCCGGAGCAAGACAGAGCAGAGGCTATGGGCTATGGCACCGAGCTATTACCGCAAGAGGTATACGAGGACACAGCCCTAGCCTTTGAGCTTTTAACTCTCGCCGTTGCATACGACGACGACGTAAAAAAAAATGGCAAAGTACGCAGGGCGCTGGGAACGGTCAAACCATAAAGCGATACGGCATGACAAGCAGCTTGCTTTATACGCTTGCGCAGCTTGGCTTTAAGGTAGATATACTGCAGTTCGGTATGAACGTTGTAATGGATACCATAAACTTAGCAGGCGCTTTAGCTGATAAGGCGCTTAAGGATACAGACGAGGACTATATAGACCTTGCCGAGCCTTGCGATATGGAGGGCTAAAACTATGAGCTGGAACGACGGAATCAGTAAGGAGCTATCAGAGTTCCTTACTGGCACCCTCGAAATAGGAGAGGCTACAGAACAAGCTTTTAAGAGCGTTATAGACGACGAGGTGCAAACCTATGAGAACCGCATACAGGCAGGAGTACCTATAAGGACAGGTTCCTTAAAAGCAAGCTTTACAGTAAACAAAGCGCAAGGTCGTCGTAGCTGGTACGGGTATAGCGCCGAATTTGAGGGCAACGCTCCAAATGGGGAGCCCTATCAAAAGATAGCAAATATACTTAACTACGGGAAACCTGCGGACGATCACAGCGGAGCTATAGCAGGTACGCACTTTATATCCAAGGCTATACGTGGGCTTAAAGGTATGGACGATAGGATAGAGGCCCGTATATCTGCTGAAATAGCTAAGCGTACTTAGCGTTTAGCTTTATGCGTGGGTAGCTTAAGCGGTAAAGCACGGCTGCACCTCCGCCGGTTGCAGGTTCGACCCCTGCCCCACGCACAAAATAAAGGAGTACGATATGGCCGAAATAGGACGCAGTTTTGACATACTAGACAAAAAAATAAAACAGGTGGGCGCGGATATAAGGGCTGCCGACGGAGAGGTGCGTAAGCTGGATAAAAGCCTTAAGCTTAACCCAGGCAATGTAGATACCGTAAGGCAGAAATATAACGCGCTCTCGTCGTCTTTACAGCTTAATACTCAAAAACTAAACCTGCTTAAACAAAAGCAGGGAGAGCTAACGGCTGAGTTCGAAGCCGGCAATATATCCCAAAAGGACTACGAGCGCGAGCTTGTAAAAATACAAAGATCAATAACCCAGGCGGAGGGTAAAGTAAACGACCTTACCGCCGCCATGAGAAAACAGAACGCCGAGATCCGCGAGGCAAAGTTTAGTAACCTTATTAACGGGCTCGACAAAGCGGAAAAAGCAACCGGCAAACTATCAAAAGCGGCGCTAGCCTTGGTAGGCGCTCTCGCTGCAGTAGTAACCTCGGCGGTTAAGGTAGGCGACGAGCTGGACGACAACGCTAAAAAGTATGGTACCACTGCCGAGGCTTTGCAGATACAAACCAACAGATTTGCAAAGCTCACAGCAAACAGCGAAACCTATACCGCTGCACTCGTAAAAATAGGTTCTATGCAGTCCTCCATAGCCGCAGGGCGCGGAGCTCGATACCTTAGTTACCTAGAGCAATTAGGTATAGCGCAGGAGGACCTAGAGCATAAAACCAACGCGGAGATCTACGACTTAATATACGAGGCGCTCCGCAACGTAAACGACGAGACCGACAGAGCTATTATAGCGCAAGGGCTACTAGGCGACGAGGGTCTTAACGTAGCAACCGTAGCCGGAACGTCTGCGGAGGCAATAGCCGAACTGGATAACGCGCTTATAGCTAATGGCATAATCACTAGCGAGCAGGCAGCGAAAGCCGGCGAGGTCGCGGATATGTGGGACAGCTTAAAGTACCAGTACCAAGCCGCGGCAGCTGAGGTTCTCGTAGCTCTTATGCCGGCAATACAAGCACTATCGGAATTTTTACAAAATACGGTTATACCGCTTATAACTACGGTCGCCGGCTGGCTAGGTAACCTTGGCTCTGGTGGGCAAAAAATACTTTTAGTAATACTCATGCTGATAATAGTACTACCTAAGATAATAGCGCTGGTAAAAACGGGAGTAACTGTATTTAAGACACTCAGGGCCGCAACCTTAGCACAGAGTGCGGCTACAGCAACGCTTACTATGGTCTCAACGCCTTGGCTTGGTATTATCATGGCAATAAGCGCGGCTATTATGCTGCTTATATCGCTTATACGAATGTTTACAGACGAGGCACGAACCGCCACGGACACGTCTAACGAGCTATTAGCCTCTATGGGGGAGACGGAAAGCAAACTAAACGACATGGGTTATAGCTTGGACTATAGCGCCGAGCAAACCTACTACGGAAATACTAAGCGAGAGGTAGACGTTAACGTTAAGGTTGACGCGCAAGGCGACGGTACCGAAATAAACGACGGTAACGCTGAGCGTATAGCAGGCTATATTTACGACCAGATAAGTATAGACCTTATCAACCAGCTACTAGGCTCTGGCGTAAGATAGGAGGGCTTATGAGACCTACAATTTGGTTTAAAAATAAAGCCGGGGATATATGGAATCTACGCCCGGATAAAATAACCGATACCTTTAATTGCTCGTTCTTTTACGCTCTGGACGGTACCGGTTTTGAGAGCAAGCTAGCTTTTGCTAGGATAAAAAACGACTTTGTCGTAACCGAGGAGCAACCGCAGCAAGTACCTATAACGGGTACTATGTACTTTAGAAATCCGGAGCACTTAAAGCGATTTAGCGAATTTGTAGGCGACTATACGCAAGAGCTGCAGTTTTTCTACGATCCTACGGGTCGGATTGACCCACGTAGCCAAATAGATCGACCATGGTACAAGTGGGTACGTATAAACAAGATGACGAGCGGAGAGCAAGACGCTAAAACGGGCTACTGGCTTTGTAAAATAACTTGCACACCGCTAAGCGCTATGTGGCGCAGAGATACTACTATAGCAAGCACGGTAAGTCAGGTTATAGGAGACCCTCACGTATACCAGTTCGTGTATCCATATTTTTACCAAAGCGAGCGAAAGCTCTATCTCGATATACTTAACGAGGGCGAGCGTATAGGTTGCAGAGTAGAGATCAAGAACATAAAAACGGGCGAGAGCCTTAAAACTTTGGAGTGGGTGTGCTCCTCCGGTAAAAGCAGGCAATATGCCAAGTGGCTTGAGGGTATAGGCTTGGCTCCAGGTCGTACTTTGGTAATAGACAGCACGCAAAGCGACCAGGAGGCTACGGTGCAGTACGGCGATAATACGGACGACGTACAAGACCACCAGGAGCCGAGCCCTCAGTATATAAACTTTGTAGAGCTGTTACCTGGTAATAACCAAATCGTATTTAACCTTGGTACTATTGAGGGGGTAGAGGTAAAGGTAAGCTACACAGAGCAGGTAAGGGTCTTATAATGCAGTACAGGACTTACAAACTACAACAGCTCCCAGAGCCATATACTTGGACGTACACCCCCTCAGGTGGAGAGCCTAAAAGCTTTTGCAACTACGATACGCTAGTATATGCCTCTGGAGGAGCCATTGCAAGCAACGTTATAGACAACGATTACCTAGTTTCTAATAACTCAACCATAAATATTTCGCGTCCTACGAAAGCTGTGGCAGGGCAAATTATAGCGCTTATAGACGATACGGGTGCTTACGACATAGGCGTAGTAACCTCCGTAGACAATACAAAGCTACAAATATTTTATAAGAGTATGCTAGAGCTCTGCAACGACAATATGCTCAACCCTATGCGCGTAGCAATTAACGAAAACGAGGGGACAAAGACTGAGGTAAAATACTTGTATGACGCTGTAGAGGATACGGCACAAATATTGGCGTCGTTTTTCGCGGTAGCGGCGACGGATAAGTACAGGCGCTTACCTATAAGGCTGCGTACCTCTGGCGGAGGAACTAAGACGGACGGTAGCTATAACGTTCCAGCTATATGGTCGTATAAAGACAATAGTATTAACGTAAGAGACTGGCTCGTAGAGCTTTTTAATACGCACAACGTAGTTGTACAATTCCGATTGATTTTTGAGGTAGGTAGAGCCTATATAGAGCTTTACGTTTCCAGGAATACCACAGGCGGCAGACTGCTTAAAAACAACGTACATAGTATGCGCATAACCCACGCGGAGGATAGTTCCGCTAAGGCTACGGTCTGTATGGTACTAGACCAGTCTACTAAACAGCTTATAGCCACCTACTATCTACAGATTGATAACACAGTAACGACCAACCCGAACAGCAATACAAGGGTACAACCGTATAAGCTAATAACTGCGGAGCTAGATCAAGAGAACGACGACGGAGCGACAGCTAAAACGGTAGCGGAGGATAACCTCTTATACGGAGACTATAACCATTACATAAGCGTAGTTATAGACCGTAACAGCGCTATGTACCCTAAAAATCTTAATATAGGCGACGCCGTACTTATAGTACCGGAATTACAAGAAATGACGGACGAGGACGCGCTTACCGACAACTACGACGACAAGGTCATGCACAGTATATATACCGGTCGTAAAGAGGATAGCGAGAGCAGCCAGGTAACGCTCATTTTTGGCAAAATACGGCTAAACTACACGGATATAATACAATTGCAACAGCATAAGCTGGTGCGCTCATAGGAGGATTTTATGGCACGACTTAACGTAGCGGCAGCAGGTAACGCCGAGACAAACGCCAACTTAATAAACGCTAGGTTCCAAGCAGAGGCATTGCGTAGACTTAGAGGGCACGATTGCGGTGTACTCGATAACTCGTTTTACTCCAGCGCAAACGATACGGGGCTTAGCCGTTCAGCGAACACTAATTTTATGTGGCCGCTTAACGCAGCTAACGTACAGACCATAACAGTAGGCAGAGGTATGGCAACCGCCTACGGATATGACATACAAAGCGAGGATGACGTAACGCTCGTAGGCACAGCTCCTAGTAGCGGTACTAAGTACCTATTCGTATATCTTGAGTGGGATCTTAGCAACCCCGTAGAGGCGGTAGGCTCTTTGCTCCTACACGATAACGGAGCTAGCGCAAGCTGGACGCCACCGTACCAGGATAACCTTATAACGAACCCTATAGGCAAATACCAAATGCCGCTATACAGGCTCTCCGTAAATACCTCCGGTACGGTAACAGGCTCGATTAGCTGGACGGGCTTAGGCATAAAGACGATAGGCAATCCGCTTAGAGCGGACTACGCTAACAGAGCCGAGGACAGTAATCGCGCCGACTATCCGAGCGGTGACACCTCCGGGCAGACGATAAAACAACAGCTCGACACCGTAAGAGGGAGGCTCGATGCTCTGGGTTTTAGAACGGGTAGCATTACTTTGCCTAATGGTAGTGCTACCGAGAATAAAGTCGATAGGCAAGGTAACTACGTAATACTAAACCTTAAAATAGAGTACCCAGATAGCGGAGAGAATAACGGAATAACGCGAAGTTCCGGAGACAGTAGATCGGCCACATGGATATTCACGGTTCCTACGAACTTTAGACCGAAAACGCAAATGAGCGTGTCCTGTGTAGCGTACGGATACTTTCTCGACGGAGCCGGTGGGGGCGGCGTATTCTCGTTTGTACCGTCTTGCACTCTTGGTACAGACGGAAAGCTTACGCTTACTACGAGCGGATACTCTGGTATGTCCGACTGGCCACCGACTTGCATAAAGCGCTTACAGCTTAACCTGGGATACGAAGCTCCAGCGATAGCAGTATAGGAGGTATATATGGCAAACATAGACATTACGCTTTTAGAAAACAAACGCAGCAGACAAGCTGTAGACGGATTGGCGACTATAGTGGCAACCCAAGCCGGCGGCTATTCGGTAATAGCAGGGGAGGTAGGAGCTACTACGTTCTCTGTACGATATCCGAGCGTCTACGTAGGCCAAAGCGGACACGTATATATGCGTAACGCTAAAGGCGAGTACTTTATTAAGCAGTTTGGCGCTATAGCTAGTGTAGAGAGCTTTACGCTCCCTGCCTCTATGACGGTAGAGGGAAACACTATCCTAGTCTTTTATGCTACGGAGGGAACGGGGGAGAACCTTATAAAAACGGTGTGGGCTCCGGTAATAGTACCTGTAACGGCTACGAGCGTAGACTACGAAAAGGTAGCAGTAGCAAGCCCGGACACTCTAGCGGAAACGATAGCAAAAGCGGACGAGGCTTTAGCTAAAGCTACTGCCGTTGAAAACAAAGCGAATAACGGCGATTTTAACGGTCTGAGCGCGTGGGTTCGATACTCAGCCTCTCCGGACGGCGCTAACATGACGACGACGTGGGAGCCCGGACAAAAGTACATAGGCGCTTGCGTAGCTAAAACGGCGCCCACAACCCCGGCAAGCTACGTATGGTCGCTCTTTGTAGGTTCTTGCCAAACAGCAGAGGACGACACGGCTACAGCCATAGAGTACACGCTCGTAGACAATACAGACAAGACGTTTAAGGCAACCGGGATAACGAGCTTAAAGCTTATAGTGCCGGAGACCGTCAAGCACGGGTTCTACTGCGGCGTAAACATACGAACCGGCGACGCAGAGTGTACGGTACAAACCGCTACTAATAATAGCGGTTACCCCCTTAAATATATGGAGAGGGGCTACGAGACTACGCGCTTTACCAAGCTTGCTAAGAACGCAGTAACGATTATGTCGTTCTTTTGCGACGGTATAAACCTCTACTGCTATATAACGGAGGCAGAGACGTGAACTACCTAGAGTGGAAACAGAGGATCCTCGTTTACATGGTAGCACGAGGTAAGCCGATAGCCGCCATACCGGAGGAGCTGGAGTTCTACCTGTATAGCAAGTTCAAAGGCATAGACGCTAAGAGCTTGCCGACGCAGATGGCTATAGCGCTCCCTATGGGTATAAGCGCTAAAAAAGCCGTAGACTGCTTAGCTCTGGCGCTCTCTACGGTACACCTACAGGTTCAGCTTGACGACAACATAAGCGCAGCGAATCCTTTAGCCCTAGCGGCTACTGAGCTTGAGTATATAGGAGAGGCTGAGCTCGGCGCCATAGCCGTAGACAGTTTGACGCTTGCCACGGAGCAAGTAAATACAGATGTTACTACGGAGCTTAGCGTACTAGGGTACGACCGTAAGGCCACAATAGCCAAGTTCAATATACAGGACTGCGAGCTAGGTACGGTAGCTACGGTTTGCCTCGATACTGTAAACGCTGGCGTATTGCATACTATGGCGTTCGTAGCAGCCTCGGCGCTGATAACAACTATAAGTCCTACGCTAACAAGCGGAGACGTAAACCTAGGAGACGAGTTAACCATAGGCCTAACGCCCAGTGAAATCTTTATGGAGGAGCTGGTAGGCGAGATAGGTATAGACCTTGATAACGTCATAGACCTAGAGGTCGACAGCGTAGAACCCGTAGAGCCAGAGAGCGTAGCGGTAGAACTGCCAAGCGACAACATAACGGTAAGCGCGGAGCTAATACGCATAGCGTCGGCTGCTGCCGAGGTGGAGGCCCGGTTTGGCTTAGGTGTAAAAGCCGTATGTATAAAACGAGCAGTAATAGCAGACTTTGTAGGCATTACTATAGCGAGCCTTGAGGGGCAAACCGTAGATAGCCTTACATATATAGAAACTTAATAAAAAGGAGATAAAACTATGATTACTAACTTAGGCGCAAAGCGTATACTTAGCTGGTTTACAGGCGCAGCTACGTATACCGGCAACCCTCTTTACGTAGGGTTCTCAAAAACAGCCCCTACTATTGCAGGCACCGGCGTAACCGAGCCGAATAACAGCTCTTACAAGCGCGTAGCTATCAATACCAAAAGCTACAGCAATAGTAACGGCTCCACGGTCTTTGGATCCGTAACTGACGAGGCAGACGGCGGCAGCGTAAAAAACTCTTTGCAAATCACGTTCCCGGAAACTTACGACAATACCGAGAAAATAGTTCAAGACTGGGGCGAGTGTACCCATGTATGCCTTTTTGGCTCGTCAGACGGTAACGACCTCTTAGCATTTGAGGCACTTATTACGCCTTTGCACCCTGGCAACAACCTTGTAAGCACCATAGCCATTATACGCCCCGGCGATATGACTATAAGCCTCAAGAATACCGCGACAACCGAGTAAAGGCAAGTAGAGGAGGTGTGGTATGGCATTGACAAGTAACTTAGGGCTGACGGTAGACTTGCCGCAAGCTGAAACGGACGTGCCTACTCAGTTTAGCGCTGATAATGATAACTTTAAGGCGATAGACACGTGGGCAGGCACTGTACGGAAAAAACCTACTGCAGAGACCTTTACGGTAAACGCTTGGAGCGCCTTAGCTGATAAGGCGCCGTTTACCTACTCTACAACCGTAACAGCCGCTACGACTATAGAGGCGGACACGCTGGTAGAACTTATTAACGATAACGCCCTAGCTTTTGCTAAGTACGGTTTTACAATAGGCGCAGTAGACGGACAAGCAATTACCGTATTCAGCGTAGCGCAGCCAACCGAGAGCGTAACGCTCCGTATAGAAATAGGAGGTTAGTATGGCTAGAATAAAAAACCCTCTAACTCTCGTAGGATCTGGCGGAGGGTTGGCTCCTGCTAAACCGGAGGAACGTAAGACGGTACCTCTCTCTATGGGTTCCGGAAATCAGGTTATTACGCCCACGGACGGTAGCGTACTCGTACAGGTAACCGTAGAAAAGCCGGTAACGCTTATAGCGGATAATATTAAAAATGGCGTAAACATAGGTGGCGTAACAGGTAACTATATCGGCGGTACAGCTATGCCTACGCTTAATAGGGTAAGTACCACTAGAAACGGTACGAGCTTTACGATCACAAACCCAAGTTCCAACGGCAACTTTGTAACCGGCTATAAAATTTACGATAACGGTAACTTGATAGCTACCATAACCTCTACGAGTTATAGCCTTACTGGGCTTGACGTAGGAACGCATAGCATTATGGTAGCAGCCAAAGGCAACAACTTTAACGACGCGCCAGGCAGTACCGCTTTTATAGCTAAAATGCTTGCTATTACTAACGAGCTTACCAACCTAACAAACAGCAACAGCGCCGTAAAAATCTTAGACGGACAAACATACAGCGCTAAGCTAGTTCCTAACGAGGGTAAGTACTTGCCAGAGGCAATTAGCGTAACAGCCGACGGAGAGCCCGTAGAGTATATATACGACGAGTACGCAGGGACTATAACAGTTGCTAACGTACAAGGTGATATATCAGTAGAGGCTGTAGCCTGGGATACCTTAAAGCTGCATACGCCTAAGCTCGTACTCGCTAACGATGGTCGTACGCTGGATATGCAGAGCGTGAGATACGCTACACAGCTCCACCTTTACGCAAACGAGGTTGAGGTATTCTCGGTAATAGATTACAAGAACTGCTACGTTGAGGCTATAGAGGGTGTAACTTACGGATTTGAGCTTAACGCAAATGGCTACTACGAAAGCACGAATAAGGGAAAACCGAGCTCCTACGCGCTTTGCAAAGTGGTACTCAGTAGTAGTAGCGAAGCGACAGCGAAGTTCGAGTGCATAAATAGCGGCGAGAGCAGCTACGATTTTGGTATATTATCCAAGCTCGATACTGAGCTTGCTCGCTCTAACACAGAGGACAGCTCGACGCTTTACGCTGCTAACTTTAAGGGCAAATCCTCTACCAGCCCACAGCCTATCGTTTCTTACACGATACCAAACGACGGTCAAGAGCACTTTGTCTACGTAAAATACCGCAAAGACGGTGGTGGCGACAACGGTAACGACAGCTTACAATTTAAAGTAACTTTAGAATAGGAGGTGCACATGGAGAAAAACTTAGAGGAGCTTAAGCTACCATACGGACAGTATACGCTAAAGCTAAAAGTAACAGCAGACGGATACGAGGACAGTAATTTTAGTAACGAGGTCGTATATACCTCTAGGCCGAGAGTAGAAAAGACAAGTTCTATAAGCATAGAGGTATACGGCTTAATAGACGGCGTAACAGGCGTACAGGTTTACATAGACGACGTACTAGTAAAAACGGTAGACTATACCGCAGAGGGCGCCTCGGTGCCTTTTGTGATAGATCTAACCGACGTAAATCCAAACGACAACGCCACGCACAACGTAAGAGTAGTAGCGGCCGGGGAGGGCGTACCAGAAAACACGTCAAACACGGTAGCCGTATACTTTGGCGAGGCTCAAATATTCAGCGTTTCCGGAGAGGGCGCAAGCAATCCTACACTTACAAGGGGCGACAGCGCGGTGGGGCTTGGCTACACGCTTAACGCTGACGGATCTATTACCAGCGACTTTGACAACTGCAGACCTTGGAGCGATATAACGGAGGTAACCGACGACAAGGGCAACGTGTTTATGCGCGTACCTAAACACTATACGCGTTATACCTTTGACGAGAACGGCTACAAAAAGACCGAGATATGCGTTCAAAAGCCGGACGATACGTGGCTACTCAACCCTATTTTTACAGACGGCAACGGCGTAGAGCTTGACTACGTAGACATAGGTAAGTATACCGCCTCCGGCTCCTCCAGCTTGGCTAAGAGCGTAAGCGGAGCAAGTCCTTTAGTAAATATCAATATAAACAATATGCGTAACGCCTGCAAGGCGAACGGAACAGGCTACCAGCAGTATGATATCTGGGCGCACGTAATGCTGCAGGACCTCTTTAAGGTAGAATTCGCAACCACGAACGCGCAGAGCATTATGTACGGCTACGCAAACGGCAACAGCGCCGCTATTGCCTCCGGCAGAACTGACGGCGTCCTTACCGCCAGCGGTAGCGAGATAAGCAATACGGACGGCAAACACGCTATGAAATACAGAGGCGTGGAGAACTGGTACGGCAACGTATATCAATGGATGGACGGTATAACGGTTAACAGCCTTAAGCCTTACGTTTGTAAGGACCCTACAAAGTACGTAAGTGGTTCTTTACCTGCTGACTATAGCGCAGTAAGCTATAACGGCGTAACTGGAGGCAACAGTAGGGTTAAAAAACTTGGCTATGACGCGACTAACCCGTTCGTACAAGTTCCCACAGACCTGGGTGGCTCAGACACTACATACTACTGCGACTACGGCTATTACTCAAGTAGCACGTATAGAGTGGTCTTCGTGGGTGGCAGCTGGAATAGCTCGCTCTACGCTGGGCCTTGGTATTTCTACGCGAACAATTCCGCCACGAACACGTACTCCAACGTCGGCGGTCGCCTTCTTAGGAGACCTCTATAGGGGGTAGCTAGGGGGATTACCCCCTAGCCCTAGGTAAGTAAAACAGCAACAACAAATATAGGGTAAGGCAAGCCGTGCCGTATGGTCAACGTAGGTGGCAACTGGAATAACACGCTCAACGCTGGGCCTTGGTATTTCAACGCGAACAATTCCGCCACGAACACGAACTCCAACATCGGCGGTCGCAATCTTTTACAAAAACTAAGTACAAAAATAATTTGGCTTGTCTTATCCTTGCCCCTTGGCAAAAAATATCGATAGAGGCAGAGCCTAGTAGGATACCTCGAAAGGCTTTGAGAGTAAAAGAAGTAAGTAACAATGAAACGACAGGGCTATATTTATGAGAAAGTCTGCGACATTGAAAATATAAAAGAGGCTATACGGCGCTCCGCAGAGAAAAAGCGAGAGTACAGGTCGGTAAAACGAATACTCAACAATATGGATAAGTACGCCATAGACATACAGGCTATGCTTTTAGCGGAGCACGTAGAGCTAGGGCACGACAGGTACATGGAGCGCCGGGAGGGCCCAAAGCAAAAAGTACGGCAGATCTCCGTACCTTGCTACTACCCAGACCAAATAATACACTGGTGCGTTATGTTACCGCTGCAAGCGATTTTTACTAAAGGTATGTACGAGTACTCCGTAGGAAACGTACCCGGCAGAGGCGGTATATACGGTAAGAACTACATAGAGAAAGCACTAAGGAACGACAGGGCGATACGCCACGTATTCCAATGCGATATATCGAAATTTTACCAAAGCATAAACCAGGACAAGCTAAAGTGGTTACTCCGTAAAAAGATAAAGGACAAGAGAGTTATAGCTCTCCTAGACCAAATAATAGACCACGGAGGCGAGAGCGGTCTACCTATAGGCTACTACACCTCACAATGGCTAGGAAATTTTTACCTTGAGGAGTTCGATCACTATATAAAACAAGAGCTAAAGGTAAATTACTACGTACGCAACGTAGACGATATGCTTATGCTCGATACTAACAAAAGGAAACTACACAAGGTGCGCAAAGCTGTAGAGGAATACTTTAACCAGAACGGCTACGGGCTTACGCTTAAAAGGAACTGGCAAGTTTACCCTATAGACAGTAGGCCCATAGACTACTTAGGCTTTAAGTTTTATAGAGACCATACGGAGCTACGCAACTATATATTATACGATATGACGCGCGTAATAGGGCGCATAGAACGCCGAGGACAGCCTACCGTAAGACAAGCTCGGTCGGCACTCTCCCGGATGGGCTGGCTGCACCATATAGCAAACGGTAAAAACTATTACCTAAAGTACATAAAGCCTAAAGTTAAAAAGGGCAAACTTACAAAAATAGTAAGCGAGGAGGACAAACGCAATGGAAAAAACAAAAAAGGTATTCAGTACACAGGCTCTACTTGTAACCCTTAACCAAGATAAAGAGGCCGGTATTCTTACGCAGCAAGACGTAGATTTTGCGTTAGAGAGCTGGGGTAATGCCCTTGAGGGTAAAACTTTGGAGGAGATCAACGAACTTAACGACGGAAACGCTACAAGTTTACGCCCGGAGTGGTTCGTAGAGGTACGGGCTAATCTTGAGTAAAAGCCCTTAAATAAATAGAGGGCAAGAGGAGGACATTATGGCAAGCGCAGACGAAATAGTAAACCAAGAGCTAGCTAAAAGGCAAGCCGTGGATAGCAAAAAACCTACAGGCACTTTGGTGGTAGCGGATACGCAAAAACCGGACGAGACGCCACAAGTAGAGGACATAGCCAAAGTGGCTGGAGAGGCTATAGTAGACAAGGTTAAGACCGGAGGCATGACTATAGACGAGGCAGCCAAGGGAATGGTAAAAGCGGCGGCTACTGTAAAGGCTGCCAACGACAACGCCGACGAATACGCAGAGATTGCCGGCAAGGCTCTTACGCACGAAATGAAAGCAGACAGCGCCGAGGCCCGTTCCAAGGAACGTAGAGCCGGCAACGAAGATAACGAGGCGTTCTATGAACGCTTTAGGCCTATACTGGAGTTTGACTTTGGTAACATAACGGGAAAACCGAAACAACGCACAGAGGGCGCAGAGACCAGGAGCTACAGCAAGTTTTTTATGGTACTTACCATAACTGTAGCGGCCTTACCTTGGCTGGTTATAGCCCTTATACTGTACCTGCTTAAAGGCATAAACGCTACGGTGGAACTCATAAGAGAGTTTACCAAAATAGCGCAGGTCTTTATTTGGACAGGCTTAGGCTTGCTACTTGCCTATATGCTCTTAAAGATAGTAGCGTACTACATAGAATTCTATACCGGTATACAAATACTGCCGTTTTAGAAAATAAAGACAAGGAGACGAGACTATGGCAAAACGCATCAACACAGACAAGCTAACAGCCGCCTACAAAGCCGATCAGGAACGACTGGAGAGCAGAGTAGAAACCGCCGAGGCTGAGATCCGCGCAACGCTGGCGCCCTACCTATCTGTAGGCACCTTTACCGAGCAGGACGTAAAGCCTTTGGCAGACAAACTCGTAGCGGCTGAGAAAGCCGAGTTTGAACGTAAGTGGGCGCCGCTTGCAGACTTTGTAGAGGACGACGAGCCGGTAGCCGAGGAACCCATAATTCCTAGCTACGACCCTGCGGCAGACCTCAAACAGCCGGCAGACGCAAGCAACTACGACGAGCAAGAACCAACCAACAAAACCATTGACACAGTTATCATTTAAAAAAAAGAGGAGGACGAAACAATGACTAACAACAACCTTATTAGCACTTTGCAAGGACAGGTCGCAGTACTTGAGCAGGAAAAGGCAAGAGCCGTAGACGCAGCAGTGCGCGACAACGACGCCAACGTTGTAGTGCCCAAACAGCACGAAATCAACAAGGAAATGACCGAAAAGCTTACCTCTCTTAACGCTGAGTATTCGGCTAAGGAGTCCGCAATTCGCGAGGACTACGCAAAGAGAGCTAGCGATTTTGCAGCAAGAGAAAAAGCAGCTATCACCTTTAAGGTAAGCGCTGAGTACGACAACGCCATTGCTAAAATCAAAGCCCTTTACGAGGGTAACTAAGGAGGCAGGCTATGAACGTACAGTACCTATTTGATACTTACGGCTTTTGGCCGTTCGTTATAGCTCTGGCTACTATGGTACTTACCTCGTTTGCCAAAATACCCGTAAAGCTCCTTATCAATAAGATCAAGAGACGCACGGTGCGCGAGCTGGTAGAGAGGCTTATACTTCTTATTCCAGTAGGTATAGGCATAGGGCTTTACTACCTTAAGAACTTTATTTTGAAAAGCGGAGAGGGCGACGTAGCCATTGTTATGGCTGGCGCGGCTTGCGGAGCACTTGCTATAGTATACTACAATCTCTTTGGCAAGTACATAGAACTATGGGTTCTTAGGCTCTTTAAGAAAAACGCCACCCTTAAGGACGACGACACTATGGGACAAGAGGCATTAGACGCGGCTATAGCGATCGCAAGCGGCAAGCCTATTGAGAACGTAGTAAAAGACCTTATTAACCACGATACCGAGAGCGCCAACGATACCGACGCGGAAAGCGTAGACGAAACCGAGGACGACGAGGACTATGAGGACGACGAGGATTACGACAACGATCCGGATGAGTCGGAGGTAATAGAGCTGGTATGCGAGTATACCGGCGCCGACGAGGAACTAGTAGCTACAATTCTGGCAAAACTTAAAAACTAAAATAAAGAGGCCCTCATAAGAGAGCCTCTTTTACGTACTAGGCTACAAGTTCTAGTACGCCTTGGCTGTAGTCCTTTGCTACTATAGCCCACCTTGGATATTTCGTGCGTAAGATAAAGCAAGCTAAAATATTTGCAAATGGCGGAAATTCCAATAGCCCTAGGTCTGAAGAAAAGGGTAAATATGATTTTGTGGACAACTATGAGTTGGAAGGATATAAGGAGAGCTTTGTTTTCTATGATGTAGAGGGCGACTTCACATTCCATTCTCATTATATTGCACACAAGGAATATCAAATCGTGCTTTTTTCTGAGCAGGGCGAGGTCATTGTGCGTTCGCCAAAGTTCGAGAGAGAATTCTTTGAGGGCTTTTACACATACAACATAGGCGGAAAAACATTCCAAGAACTTGCCGAAAAGACTAATGACAACACTACGACTTTTGGTGGAGTAAAAGCCGAGTATAAGTGGGGATATATAGTTGCATCCACGTTCGGCAGAATGTTGGTTACAATGGTGGTAGAGTGTTTGATTGGCTTGGTTGTGTTCAGGAACAAACGAGCACTCAAAATCATCGGCATCACCAATCTTGTTAGCAACTATGCACTCAACCAAACGCTCTCAATCATCGACTTTGCGATTGGATTCCAAATTGTCAACTATTTTTTGTTCTATTGGGCATTCGAGGTGGTTGTTGTGGTGGCTGAGAGTATAGTATATTGTAAGACTATGCCAAAAGAGCGAAAGATGAAAATCGTGCTTTATACAATATTGTCCAACATTGTAACATTCGCACTAGGGGTGCTGGTCGGCGGTGGAATATACAATAGAATGTTCTGATACTGATATTATAAAAAATTTTAAGAAAGTTCAAATTTTTGTAAAATTTGTCTTGAAAATATAATATGATAGTGATATAATCTAAGTATCAAAAAAATCTTTGGAGGATTATAATATGAATAAGAAAATTATTGTTGCTACTCTTGTAGTAGTAATGCTAATGAGCTGTGTACTCGTATTTGCAGGTTGTGCTGCTGGTACATACACTGGACCTACTGGACTTAGCGAAGTTAAGTTGTCAGCTTTTGGAGGTATCACTTATACAATTACAGTGGGATCTTCTAAGTCAGAAATCAAAGGTAAGTATAAGACCGAAAAGAAAACTGACAATGGCAACACACCTATCAGTATCGTTTGGGAAAACGAGAACAAAGAAACATCTTCTATGAAAGCTGGTTTCATTGACAAAGATGGCAACCTTTGGTTCGGATCTATCAAGTACACAAAGAAATAAGCTTGAAAAATTATCCACTCCTACGGGAGTGGATTTTTTTTTGCCCTTGGATATAGTAATGGAAAGCTGGGTGGCGAAAAATGTGAAAACAACTATTGCTATAACGGGGGGGTATGGTATAATATATTTGAGGAAGATAAAATTGCTACAAAAGCTGTATGTGGGAGTAAACAATATCTTGCAACTTAGGTTGAGCAATCAGCTATATTATAGTTAAAACAAAAAGGAGAAAGCTTATGAGCAAATAAACTAAAATTTTGGTAACAGTAGCAGTAGTTGTCGTAGTGGCAGTTTTGGTAGGAGTGTTAAGCTGGGGATTGCAACCTGTAATAAACGATAATGTATCACTCAAAAAATTAAACCAAGAATTGGGCGATAGGTACGAGATACCTACCCAAATGCCATTCGTGGGTGATACTCAATGCTATATAATCTACAATCCTCAACACAAAAGCCTTAGATTTGAAGTGAATGCAAAGAAAGCGACAGGATATTTGATAGAATGCAAAGATGCAAAAAGAAATATCAGTATACTAACATATGGCTTGATTCCTAGTTTGGATGGGCAAGAAGGCGTAGTAGAAGATACGTACAAAAATCAAAAAGTATGGTATCGAGTTGTAAAAAACCAGAATATTTTTGTAATAATAGTATTCGAGGCAAACAACCACGCATACGAAATCAAAGCCGAATATGACCAATCAGTCGAACAAGCAACAATGCAAGCAGATATTGAAAAAGTAATGAGTCAAATAATAAAGTAAACCAACAACACCTCCTTGAACAAAGGGGGTGTTTTGATAAAGCGTCTTAATGCTTAACTAGAAGAGCAATAATATAGCAACAATTGGTTATGCAAAGCATTGCGTGTTGGTAGAGCTGTCAATGCGTGCAATGCACAAAAATACACAAAATTGTACAAAAATAGCGAGCCTTGCGACTCGCTATAATTTTTATTGTAAGCAGGATAGCTAAATTATTTTGCCAAACCTTCTTGAACAGCAACTGCACAAGCAACTGATGCACCTACCATTGGGTTGTTACCCATACCGATAAGCCCCATCATCTCTACGTGAGCTGGAACAGAAGAAGAACCTGCGAATTGGGCATCTGAGTGCATACGACCCATTGTGTCAGTCATACCATAAGATGCTGGACCTGCAGCCATGTTGTCTGGGTGCAATGTTCTACCTGTGCCACCGCCTGAAGCAACTGAGAAGTATTTTTTACCATTCTCGATACACCACTTCTTGTAAGTGCCTGCAACTGGGTGTTGGAAACGAGTAGGGTTGGTTGAGTTGCCGGTGATAGAAACGTCAACATGCTCGTGTTTCATGATTGCTACGCCTTCTACTACGTCATCAGCGCCATAAACTCTTACTGCACTTCTTTCGCCAGTGCTGTATGGAGTGGTAGATACAACGTTGAGTTCCTCAGTAGAGTAGTCAAGCTTAGTTTGAACATAAGTAAAACCATTGATACGGCTGATGATTTGAGCAGCATCTTTTCCAAGACCATTGAGGATAACTTGGAGAGGTTGTTTTCTTACTTTGTTGGCTGTTTTTGCAATACCGATAGCACCTTCTGCAGCAGCAAAAGACTCGTGACCTGCCAAGAAAGCAAAGCACTTTGTTTCTTCTCTGAGTAGCATTGCAGCAAGATTGCCGTGGCCAAGACCAACTTTACGGTTGTCAGCAACAGAACCAGGGATACAGAAGCTTTGGAGACCTACACCGATAGCTTCAGCAGCGTCAGCAGCCTTTGTGCAATTCTTCTTGATAGCGATAGCGCAACCAACTGTGTATGCCCAAACTGCGTTCTCGAATGCGATAGGTTGGATACCTTTTACGATAGCTTCACAATCTACACCTTTTTCAAGACAGATTTCTCTTGCTTCTTCGAGAGAAGAGATACCATATTCTGCCAATGTCTTGGTGATTTTGTCAATTCTTCTAGAATAACTTTCAAATGTAACTGCCATACCTATTCCTCCTTATTCCTTACGTGGGTTAATTTTCTTAACCGCATCGTTGAATCTACCATAGTTGTTGGTGAATTTTACAAGTGCATCGTTGGCACTCATACCGTTTGAAATAGCGTCCATCATTTTGCCAAGGTTGACAAACTCATAACCGATAACGTTGTCGTTCTCATCAAGACCGATACGAGTAACGTAACCTTCTGCCATCTCAAGATATCTTACGCCCTTAGCATTGGTAGAGTACATTGTACCAACTTGGGAACGCAAGCCCTTACCAAGGTCTTCTAGGCCTGCACCGATTGGCAAACCACCTTCTGAGAAAGCAGATTGTGTTCTACCATAAACGATTTGTAGGAACAACTCTCTCATTGCTGTGTTGATAGCATCACACACAAGGTCTGTGTTGAGTGCTTCAAGAATTGTCTTGCCCGGCAAGATTTCTGCAGCCATAGCAGCAGAGTGGGTCATACCAGAACAGCCAAGTGTTTCTACCAAAGCCTCTTCGATGATACCATCTTTTACGTTGAGAGTAAGTTTGCAAGCACCTTGTTGTGGAGCGCACCAACCTACACCGTGAGTAAGACCGCTGATGTCTTTGATCTCTTTTGATTGAACCCACTTTCCTTCTTCAGGAATTGGAGCTGGACCATGGTTGGCACCTTTGGCAACCTTACACATCTTCAAAACTTCATTTGAATATTCCATTAGGAATTCCTCCTTAAAAAATTTTCTATCCTTGTTTGAGTATATCATATTGTAAGAGAATTTTCAAAGGTTTTTGTAATAATTATTAAAAATATAGGTAAAGTATACAAAATGGTGTTTTCAAAAGATGATATTTGGTGGTGACAGGTGAGTTGCGAAAAGTATAAAACAGGCAATTAGATAGCCAAAAAGTCGATACATATCGAGAAAAACGCAATAATCTATGCTGATGAGGCGTGATTGGATAGGGGGAGTTGGAGTAAGGAAATAGAGCAGGGCTGAGTGATGTAGCTAGTCAAGATTGAGCTAGGTGATAATGTTGGGGTGGTGTAAAAAATAGGGCGGAGCCTAGTGAGAAAAGTAGGTTGCTACCTTAGGGTGGAGTTTCTTCAAAACAGCCAAAAAAGCTGTAAAAGTGGGCAAAATTGCCGATATTTTTGTCAATTATAAAATATTCTTACCAAAAATCAATAAAGTGTTTACTTTGGACATTTATAGTGTTATAATCTATTTTATAAAATAAAAAGCAAGGAGAAAACAAATGCAAATCAAAACAAATATTATGGACACATTGAGAGAAAGAGGATTTATCAAACAAGTAGTGTTTGAAGAGGAACTCTACGAAATGCTCGGAAAGGAAAGTGTGCCTTTTTATATTGGTTTTGATCCAACAGCAGACAGCTTGCATGTAGGACACTTCCTAGCCCTCATGGCTATGAGTCACATGCAAAGAGCTGGTCATAAGCCAATCGTTCTTATTGGTGGCGGCACTGGTAAAATCGGCGACCCATCAGGCAGAACAGATATGCGTCAAATGATGACCAACGAAACTATCGCTCACAACTGCGATTGCTTCAAAAAGCAAATGTCAAGATTCTTCTCTTTCGAGGGTGAGAATGCTGCTATTATGGTCAACAACGCTGATTGGTTGGACGGGCTTAATTATATTGAGTTTATCAGAGAAATCGGATCTTTGTTCTCTGTAAATAAAATGCTTACAGCTGAGTGTTTCAAAAGCCGTATGGAAAAGGGACTTTCATTTTTGGAGTTTAACTATATGCTTATGCAAAGTTATGACTTCCTATATCTTTTCCAAAATTATGGTTGTAAGCTAGAATGTGGTGGTGACGACCAATGGTCTAACATACTCGCAGGTGCTGACCTTATCCGCAGAAAAGAGGGCAAACCTGCATTCGCAATGACATTCCAACTTCTTACCACCAGCGAAGGTAAGAAAATGGGCAAGACCCAAAAGGGTGCTGTTTGGCTAGATGCCAACAAGACAACTCCTTATGAGTTCTATCAATATTGGAGAAATATCGATGACAGCGACGTGGAAAAATGTATGAAATTGTTGACATATATGCCACTTGATGAGATCAACGAGCTTTGCCAATATCAAGATGAAAGAATCAACAACGCCAAAGCAAGACTTGCTTTCGAGGTTACCAAGATTGTACACGGAGAAGAACTTGCTACCCAAGCTCAAAACCAAGCTCAAGCTGCTTTTGGTGGCGATGATGCCAACATGCCAAGTGCCACAATCGGAGCAGGCGTGACCAACATTATCGATGTGCTTTGCGCACTCAAAGTTTGCAAGTCAAAGAGCGAGGCTAGACAACTCATATCAGGTGGCGGTATCCGTATCGGCGAAGAGAAAATCTCTAGCATTGATTACAACTTGACAGACAGCGAACTTGCCAATGGTTTCGTGCTTCACAAGGGCAAAAAAATCCATATCAAGGTGACTGTTGAATGAGCATAGTGAGTGATAGCTACCACAGCGTGAAGGAGATTTTTCGTGATGAACAAGTCATCAACAAATCTCGTTTTATCACGACGTTGGTACCTATACAAGACTATGAAGATGCTGTCAACAACATCAAGATTATAGCCAAAGAATTCAGCGATGCGACCCACAATTGCTACGCTTTTATATCCAATACCTCTGCCACTGAACAACGCTTTTCAGATGATGGAGAACCACAAGGTACAGCAGGTATTCCTATGCTTGAAGTACTCAAAAAACGCAATTGTTGTATGACGCTTGCCGTGGTGACAAGATATTTTGGCGGTATCAAATTGGGGGCTAGCGGACTGGTAGGAGCATATAGCTCGTCGGTGTCCAAAGCTTTGGACAAAGCTCCACTCGTGGACAACGTGTGGGCAATCAGGGGCGAGATTGTGTGCGACTATGGCTATTATAAAAAGGTAGCCCAATTACTCGAAAAGTATCAAGGAGAATTGGTGGATACTATCTATGACAATGTTGTCACACTCGTGGTGCAACTGAGAGAGGATAGCTTAGGTGAATTCCAAGAAAAACTAGTTGACTTGTCACTCGGCAAGTCAACGCTCAATATCAAACACAAAGGATATTTTCAATTCAAAATCTAAAAGGGGTATATTCTATGAAAGTTACAAGAAGTACAAATTTGAAAGCAAAACCCGACTTTTCCAAACTTGGCTTTGGTAAGTATTTTACTGACCATATGCTAGTTATGGAGTACGAAAATGGTAAATGGGACGAACCAGAAATTGTGCCATACGCTCCATTTGAAATGTATCCTGCAACCAACGTATTGCACTATGCACAAGGCATTTTTGAGGGCGCTAAGGCTTACAAGACTAAGGCAGGCAAAATTACATGTTTCCGCATTGATGACAACTTTGCTCGTATGAACAGAAGCGCAGAAAGAATGTGTATGCCAACTTTCGATAGCAAAGTGGTCAAAGAAGCTTTGTTCGAGCTGCTAAAAATGGAAGCTGATTGGATTCCTACCGAGCCGGGAACAGCACTTTATATCCGCCCAACAATGATTGCTGATGAACAAGTGCTTGGCGTGCATGCTAGCCACAAATACAAATTCTTCATCATCTTGTCACCTGTAGGCTCTTATTATGCCAACGGAATGCAACCAACTCGCATTTTGGTAGAAGAAGAGTATGTCAGAGCACCAATTGGAGGCACTGGCGAGGCTAAATGTATGGGCAACTATGCTTGCAGTTTGTATGCAGGCGAAAAGGCAAACAGACTAGGTTATGACCAAGCTTTGTGGCTCGATGCAAAAGAACACAAATATGTCGAAGAAGTGGGCAGTATGAATATGTTCTTTGTCATCGGTGATGAAGTCATAACACCTGCTTTGGTGGGCAGTATTTTGCCTGGTATTACTCGCAATTCTTGTGTGCAAGTGTTGAAAAAATACGGCTACAAAATCAGCGAAAGAAGAATATCTATGGACGAAATCGTTGATGCTTACAACAAAGGTGAACTCAAAGAAAGCTTTGGCTCAGGCACAGCTGCTGTCATCTCCCCAGTTGGTACAATCGGCTACAAGGGCGTTGATATGGTTATCAACGAAGGAAAAATGGGTCCTATCACCGAATTCTTGTATGACAGAATTACCGGTATCCAAAACGAAAGATACCCTGACGAGTTTGGTTGGATAACCGAAATCAAATAAAAAAACCAAATCAAACTAAACAAACAAAACAAGTCCGCACAGTAGCGGACTTTTTTGTCACCCAAATATCAAAAAACTGACAAATAACGTATATAATATAATACATACTTGCAAAGCATAAAACTTGTCAGCAGTGTTGTCAAACAAGCAATATAGGGCAAAGTGTGTCAAAATCACGCAAAAATGTAAATACAACCAAACAAAAACACCAATCTAAGTTGGTGCTTTTGATAAAATGGTCGATATGTATTGAGTTTTTTATTTGTTCCAACCTGATGGAACGAACAAGTTGGTAAATATGGTCGTGCAATATCTGTCAGTAAATGAACTAACATAGTCGCACACAACTCTGTCGAGAGGGTAGTACTCGAGCAGTGTTTGGTAGAAAGCAGGCATTTGCTCTGGGTGGCGTATATAGTGCTCAAAAATCCATTCGAGCATTTTTTTGGCTTTCTTTTCTTCGTGTTTGGCATTGTCATTGAGATATACAGCCTCGAACATAAAAGAATGGAGCTTCTCAGTCATTGCTTTGAAGTCAGGGCTTTGACATATAAATGGCTTGTCATAACAAGTAGTAACCATGTCAACGATAAGGTTGTTGATACGCTCGCCCTTGCTGTGTCCTAGCAATTCTACACAATCTTTTGGCAGGTCATCTTCGGTGATGATACCGCCACGAGTCGCATCTTCAATGTCGTGGTTGATATACGCAAAGCGGTCGGCAAACTTGACTATTTGACCTTCGAGAGTGCAGGCTACATCATGGTATTTGTGATTGGTGATGCCGTCACGCACTTCGTAAGTTAGATTGAGTCCTTTGCCATCATTTTCGAGCAATTCGACAACTCTGCGAGAGTGTTGGGAATGCACAAAACCGCCTTCGACAAGCTCATTTAGCACAGCTTCACCTGCATGACCGAATGGGGTATGTCCAAGGTCGTGTCCTAGGGTGCAAGCCTCGACTAAATCTTCGTTGAGTCGCAAAGCTCTTGCAATAGTCCTACCAATCTGTGACACCTCCAAAGTGTGAGTGAGTCGAGTACGATAATGGTCACCTTCAGGCGAGAGAAAAACTTGAGTTTTGTGTTTTAGTCTGCGGAATGCCTTGGAGTGAATGATACGGTCACGATCTCGCTGGAACTCAGAACGCAAAGTGTTGTCCGAGCAAGGAAAATCTCTGCCTTTGGTGTTGGCTGAGAGCATAGCATATTGACTAAGGTTATTTTTTTCGAGTTGTTCGATACGCAATTTAATGTTTTCCATACTGTTATTTTACAATACAGTTGTCGATTAGTCAATATGCAAAATTGAACAAGAATTGATATATTTATATAAAAATATGCCCAAATGTATAAAATAGCTTAAAAAATTATTTATTATAGAATTATTTTAGGATTTTGGGGGATAATGGCGTAAATAATAAATGTACGGCAAAATAACCTTGAGAGAAGTGTAATAGATTTTTTCTGAGATTCAAAAAATTTTTGGAATAATTTAGGAGTTTTCGCATGGGCGTCGCAAATGTATATGCAAAGACATTTTGCCTTGACACAGCAAGAGATTGGCAATCCCAATGAGTGTTTTTTGGGCGGTGTCAAAGTGTATAGATAATTTTCGGGAGAGATATGGCAGAAGATTTTGGAAGATGGCTTGATGACTTCAAGTCCAAAATAAATATTGTGGACGTGGTAGGTAGATATGTGCCACTCAACGCAAAGGGCGGTAGAATGTGGGCATGTTGTCCCTTCCACCACGAAAAGACCCCTTCGTTTTGTGTGAGTGAGGACAGGAACAGCTACTATTGTTTTGGTTGCCATGTGGGCGGCGATGCTATCAACTTTGTTATGGAGATTGAGCATACCGACTTTATGGGTTCGCTCAAAATTTTGGCAGATATGTACGGCGAGTCTATTCCTGAGTTTTCTAAGTCCAACAACGGCGAGGCTTCTCGCAAACAATACAAGGACAGATTGTATGAGCTTATGCGTGCCACTGCCAATTATTATCACTCCAATTTGATGAGTGAACAGGGCGAAAAAGCTAGAGAATACTGGTTTAGCCGTGGTGTGGACAGCGGTACAATCACCAATTTTGGATTGGGATATTCCTTGGGATACAACCAACTTGTCGCATATCTGAGGTCACTTGGATATAGAGAAAAAGAAATGGTTGATGCAGGTGTGGTCGAGTTCAAAGACAACAAATACTTTGATGCTTTGGCAGGTAGAGTCATCGTGCCTATTGTCAACAATCTTCGCCAAGTGGTGGCTTTCGGTGGGCGTGTGACTCAAAAGGACAAGCTTCCGAAATACAAAAACACCAAAGAAACAATCATCTTTGACAAGTCGAGCGAGCTATTTGGACAAAACAATGTCAAGAAGCTCCAAATGCAAGAAAAAGTAAGCTCAATCATTATGGTTGAGGGCTATATGGACGTCATTGCGCTCTATCAAGCAGGCATCAAAAATGCTATGGCTTCGATGGGCACGGCACTCACTGACAAACAAGCCAAACTTATCAAGCGATACGTGGATAAAGTCATCATTTGTTATGACGGTGATGGAGCAGGCAAAAAGGCTACCGTGAGGGGATTGGATATTCTGTACAAGGTAGGTCTTGATGTCAACGTTATGTCATTGCCTGAGGGACTGGACCCTGATGAGTATATCAAAAAATATGGCAAAGAAAGCTATATGGAAATGATGATGAATGCTTTGCCGCTGTTCGAGTTCAAGCTCAAAGCTTTGGCGGAAGAGTTTGACTTAGAGAATGCTGAGGGCAAAGGCAAATATGCGGTAGAGGCTATGAAAGTGCTAAAAGAGCTAGGCAATCCTGCCCAAATCGAAGCATATATGCCGATTGTCGTTGAGCTGACAGGTATCAGTAAGGATATTCTTTACCAACAATATTCTCAGACCGAAGTGCCAGTTAAGCTCCAACCAAAGACAATCAAACGCAAAGCAAGCGTGTATGATGAGGCGGTGAGATATGTGCTGTTTGCACTTTATGGCGGTGTGGAGGACCTAAAATATCACGAGGATATTACGGCGTATCTAACCAATCCATATCATATACAGCTGTATGATACACTGAGAGTCAACGGACTCGACTATTTGACCTTGGACGACCTAGCCAAAATGGAAGATGAGAATCCTGAAGTTAGGGAAATACTCCAAGCAGGCAGTCAAGTAAGCGATGAGAGAGCCAAAGCTTATTTCGAGGACTGCATAAACAAAATTAAGAAAACAAGCAAGACAAGGAAATTGGAAGCATTGTCTAAAGCTATAGATAGCGAAGAAGATGAAGAAGTTAGACAACTGTTGTACAATCAATATGTTCAACTTGCGAAAAGTAATAGCAAAAAACAATAGGAGAAATATATGGCAGATTCTAAAGTAGAAAAGACAGAAATCAGCGACAAGAAAAGCAAAAGAGAAGAGAAAATTCGCCTTGCTGTAGAGAACTTGATTAAGTACAGCGAAAACAACAAAATCAGCGAAGAACAACTCAATGAAAAACTTGACAGATATGCACTAAGTGTCGAAGAAATGGAAACCGTATTCAAGATTTTCGAGAGCAAAGGCATCACTATTGAGAACACTTCACTCAGCGAAAAAATCGCTATGGAAACTTTTGATACAACCACTGATGACTCAGTCAAAATGTATCTCAAAGACATTGGTCAAGTGCCACTTCTTACTTCCGAAGAGGAAGTCGAGCTTGCCAAACGTATGAATGCTGGCGATATGCAAGCAAGAGATAAGCTGATTGAAGCCAACCTCAGACTTGTTGTATCCATTGCCAAGAGATATGTTGGTCGTGGTATGCAATTTTTGGACCTCATCGAAGAAGGCAATCTTGGATTGATGAAAGCAGTAGAAAAGTTCGACTATGAGCGTGGATTCAAGTTCTCAACCTATGCAACATGGTGGATTAAACAATCTATCACTCGTGCGATTGCCGATCAAGCTCGTACCATTCGTATCCCTGTACATATGGTGGAGACAATCAACAAACTTGGTCGTGTATCACGCAGTTTGTTGCAAGAATTGGGCAGAGATCCATCTCCGGCAGAGATTGCCAAGGCTATGGGTATCAGTGAAGAAAAAGTCATCGAAATCCAAAAGATTGCCCAAGACCCAGTTTCTCTCGAAAAACCTATCGGTGAAGAAGAGGACAGCCACCTTGGCGACTTTATCGAAGATACATCTTCAGTTTCGCCAGTGGAGAGAGCGGAGACTTCTATGCTTAGAGAGCATTTGTTCCAAGCACTCAACACTTTGACCCCACGTGAACAAGAAGTTATCATTATGAGATATGGACTCAAAGATGCTCGTCCAAAGACTCTTGAAGAAGTGGGCAGAGAATTCAACGTTACTCGTGAGCGTATCAGACAAATCGAAGCCAAAGCGCTCCGCAAGTTGCGTCACCCAAACCGCACAAAAAAACTCAAAGACTACATCGGCAGATAATGATAAAACTCGACAACCGACTGAGGGCGGTGGTGGACAATATATCAGGAAAATGTCTAGCAGATATTGGCTGTGACCACGGCAAAGTGAGCTGTATGGCACTCATCGAAAAGCGTGTCGAACAGGTCGTGGCATCGGATATTTCCGCTCCAAGCCTAGACAAAGCAAAACAGCTTGCCAAACAATATGGATTGGAGAATATCTCATTCAAACATTGTGGCGGATTCGATGACTACAAAGACTTTGAAGTGGACGTAGCTGTCATTGCAGGCATGGGTGGAAAGGAAATCTTGGATATTTTGGCAAACCGCCCACAAGGCGTGGAAAAGTTGGTGTTGGTAGCACACAAAGATGTGGATAAAGTAAGAACCTATGTTGCCCAAAACGGATTCAGTCTTGACAAGGATTTTGTGGTCAAGTCTGGCAGAAAATTCTACAATATTTTGGTGGCACAAGTGGGCGAAGAAGAGCTTAGCTATCACGATATTATGTTGGGCAAGAACAGCTTGCAAGATGAAGTATACAGAGCATATCTCGATGCCGAAATCGAAAAAAGTGAAAAGATTTTGAAAGCTATGGGCGATAGTAAGAGCCTAGATATAGAAAAATATTTGCACTTACTCTACAGTGAAAAGGAGATGGCATAATGGAAAAGTTGGAGAAAATCATATCAAGACTTGAACAAAACGCACCACTATCTTTGTGTGAAGAATGGGACAACAGCGGTCTTTTGGTGGGCGACAAAGAATGTATGATTGACAAGGTTATGGTGGTGGTTGATGTCACTATGGCTGTGCTTGAAGAAGCTGTCGAGATAGGCGCCAATCTGATAATTTCTCATCATCCTATCATCTTTGCTCCTATCAAGAGTATCACTCATTCGACAACCAACGGCAGACTACTTCTCTATGCAATCTCGCACGGCATCAACATTTATAGCATGCACACCAATCTTGACAGTGCAAGCGGTGGTATCAACAGCCGTTTGGCAGTGGAGCTTGGACTGAAAGAGCGTGATGGCAAGGATATGTGCTATCGTACAGGCAAGATTGAGGGCGGAATTGCTTTCGGCGAGTTGGTGAGCAAGGTAAGCGAACTTACCGGCGACAACACTATCAAAACAAGTGGCAATCTTGATGAGATTGTCGAAAAAGTGGCAATCATATCTGGTGCAGGCGGAAGAGATGATGACTTCGTGCAAGACGTGATTTTGCCTAATAAAATCCAAGTGTTCATCACGGCGGAAGTTAAGCATTCGCTTTTGTTGACACTGGTGGACAACAACATAAAACTTATTGAACTTGGACATTGGACAAGTGAAAAAATTGCAAAGAATATAATTTATGAGTGGTTGAAGGGACTGGATATCCAAGTAGAATTGTCAAGCAAAGACACCAATCCTTACAACAACTGACGGAGGTATATATGAATATTGATAAAATTCTCGAATATCAAAAAGTTGATATGGAGTTCATGAAACTTGAAGATGAAATGCGTACAAGTGACATTGCCAAGAAACTTATTGCTTACCAAGGCGAGAGAAAAAGAGCTGTCGAGGAAGTAAAAAGACTTAACTTGATAGCTGAAGAGTTGTTCGGCAACTTTGAAAATGTTAGTTCATCTTATGAGAAAATTACCAAAGAAATCGATGAAATCCAAAAGAATATTGGAGAGAGTACAGCAGATGATATACTCGACTTTTACAGCAAAAGACTCGACCAATGTGTAGCTTTGCTCGATGGACACGAGAAAGAACTCGATAGAATTATCACTGAGCTATCTCGTGCGAAATCTACATTCGAAGCAGAAATGGAGAATGCAAACAAGGCTGCAGCTTTGGAAAAGACTTATATGGTCAAATTCGAGGAAATGAAAAAGAGTAAAATGGAAGATGCTAAGCGTATCGATGCCGAGCGTAAAGAGATTGCTAAGCAGGTCGATGAAGAGCTTATGCGTATCTATCTCGATTATAAAAAACGTGGCAAAAGACCAGTATTCGTGCCTTATCTTGCAGAAAGTCATGCTTGTAGCTGTGGCGTTGAAGTCAATGCCGGAGTTAGGGGCAAAATGGATAATGGCGAATTGTATTGTGAATGTCCAAACTGTGGCAGAATAATGTACAACAAAAAATGAAGATAAAAAATCCTATAAAGTCAACAATATATCCACTTGTTGTGGGCATTGTGGCAATCCTTGCAGGTGTTGGGTTGGTGTTCTATTACCGCTCCAAAACCGACACAATGGTGGTAAGCTATATCTTGTGTGGAGCAATCTTTGCGGTAGGTCTTATGTGTTTGGTAGGCTCGATTGTCAGAGCAATCCAAGTCAAAGAGCAAAAGAAAATCCTAGAAGAAGGTATATCTACCACAGCCAACTTTGTGAGCTATGACACCAAAGTGACCTCTGGCAAGGCATCGATTTACTATATCGAATACGAGTACATTGACAATGAGGGCAACACTGTGTATGCCAAGTCACCCAACGAATTTACTTGGCAAGAAGTGTTGGCACTCAAGTGTGCAGGACAGTTCGATATAAAATATCTTGCACACAAACAAGTGCTTACCGCCAACTTAGAATATCTTATGTTGTCATATAGCAAACAAATGGCTATCTTGCAAGCCAAGTATGACCAAGCTTTCGACAAGGTGATGAATATCAAACAAATAGGCAGCGAAAACCTTGCAACTCGCCCTGTCAACACTTATGAACAAAAGCAAGAAAGCAAGGCGGAAGAGGAGGACGAAAAACCATCTGCCAAAGATGAATAAAGTCCAATAAGTCGATACATATCGCACAAAATACAAATATGGGCAACAATAACAAAACAAAAATCACTACTCGAAAGTAGTGATTTTTGTTTGAAAAGTTCTAAAAAGATGAAAGATTATTCGATAATTGTAGCAATGAGGTCTTGCATATCATGTAGTCCACAGCTGTGCTTAGAGATATATCTAGCAGCCTTGACAGCACCTACTGCAAATACCATTTTGCTTTGAGCTTCGTGTGATATGGTGATGACTTCATCTTTGCCGATGAACAACACTTCGTGTTTGCCCACGATTGTACCACCACGAACGGCATGGATACCAATCTCGTTTGGCTTGCGTTTTGTATCATTGCCATGGCGACCATAGATGAATTCTTTTTGGTTGTCATATTCTTCGTTGATAGCTTTGGCGATTGCAAGGGCAGTGCCTGATGGGCTGTCAACTTTTAGATTGTGGTGTTGTTCGATGATTTCGACATCATAATTGGTGCCAAGGAATTGGCTAGCCTTGCGACAGAGTGCTGTCATAAGGTTGACACCAAGTGATAGGTTGGCGGTCTTGAATACAGCAACTTTTTCGCTGTACTTGCCAATTTGAACGATTTGGTCAATGCTGTAACCAGTGGTTGCGATGACAACTTTGCAGTTGTGAGCAATAGCATATTCCATCATTGGCTCCAACGCATCAGGGCGAGAGAAGTCGATGATGACATCTACATCAACATTGATTTGGCTGGCATCTTGGAATACTGGCACATCGAATTGGGCAGGGTTGGCGAATTTGTCCATACCTCCCACGCATACCATATCTTCTTCATTTTGGAGGCATTCATAGACATTTTTGCCCATTTTTCCGCCGATTCCCCATATCAAAACTTTTATCATTTGTTTCTCCTTAGATTAGATTTAGTTGGTGCATAACACTCTCTAGTTGTTTGCTTGGCTCCTCGCCCATTGGAGTGAGTGGAAGTCTTAGAATATTCTTGCATAGTCCCAATTTGCTGCAAGCGAACTTGACAGGGATTGGGTTGACTTCTAGGAAAAGGCTGTGGAAAAGCTCTTTGTAAGTGCTTTCGATAGCACGAGCCTCAGCCCAATTACCTTCTAGAGCTAGTCGCATCATATCAGACATTTGTCTAGGAATGACATTGCTTGCAACCGAGATAACGCCCGAACCGCCAATCTCAGTAATATCTAGAGCAAGTCCGTCATCACCAGAATAGAGTAGGGTGTCGCTGTCCTTGATAAGGCTGTATGTGGTGGCAATTTGGTCGAGCTTTCCGCAAGCTTCTTTGATGCCCTTGATATTGGATAGCTCGGCAAGTCTTGCTGCAGTCTCAGGCAAAATGTTCACGCCAGTGCGAGAAGGAACATTGTAAGCAATGATAGGAAGGCTAGTGCAATCGTTCACTGCTTTATAATGCTCATACAAGCCTTGTTGGGTGCATTTGTTGTAGTATGGAGTAACTACCAAGACACCGTCCGCACCAATAGATTCGGCATATTTGGTATTTTCGACAGCACTTGCTGTGCAGTTGCTACCTGTACCCAAAATAGTAGGTACACGATGATTTATTTGGCGGATTGCCCATTCCATAACCGACTTCTTTTCTGTCTCGGTCATGGTTACAGGTTCTCCAGTTGTACCACAAACAACTAGGGCATTGACGCCTCCAGCAATTTGTGCTTCAATCACTTTTTCAAAGCTCTCATAATCAACTCCGCTCTCGTTGAATGGAGTGATAAGGGCTGTCGCTGTTCCTTTGAACATAAACACCTCGATTAGATTTTGTTGTTTTCGATCATATATTCAGCAATTTGTACGGCATTGCTTGCAGCACCTTTACGAATATTGTCGGCTACGCACCATAGATTGCAACCGCTCTCTACTGTATCATCAAGTCTGATACGACCAACATAAACTTCATCATGACCTGTTGCATTGATAGGCATTGGATAGAAGTTGTTGGCATCTTCATCAACTACAACGACACCTTTTTGGGCAGAAAGAGCCTCAACGATACCTTCACGAGTGCAAGGCTTGTTGAACTCGATGTTGATAGACTCAGAGTGAGAGTTGAGAACTGGTACACGAACAGTGGTAGCAGTTACTTTGATTGTATCATCACCCAAGATTTTCTTGGTTTCTTTGATCATTTTTTCTTCTTCCTTGGTGTATCCATTTGGAAGGAAAACGTCGATTTGTGGAATTACGTTGTTGGCAATTTGGTAAGGGAATTTCTTAGTTGTGTATTCTTCACCATTTGCGAAAGCTTTCATTCCGTCCAATAGGTCATTGTAGCCAGCAACACCAGCACCACTAACAGCTTGGTATGTGCTGTAAACAACTCTCTTGATACCATATTTTTGGTGGAGAGGTTTGAGTACTAGCATAGCTTGGATAGTAGAGCAGTTTGGATTGGCAATGATGCCATTGTTCCAATCGATATCTTGTGGGTTTACTTCTGGCACGATGAGAGGAACATTCTTGTCCATTCTCCATTGGCTAGAGTTGTCGATAACGACAGCACCACATTCAGCGAATACTGGAGCGAATTTTGCACTTACGCTGCCACCGGCTGAGAAGAGAGCAATATCAACTTTGGTTGCTTTTACATTTTCTTCGGTAAGCTCGATGATTGTATAAGGTTTGCCCATAAAATCAATTACTTTGCCAGCAGACTTGCTAGAAGCAAAAAGATAATAGTTCTCTACAGGAAGTTGCTTTTCGGTAAGAACTTCCAAAAACTTATTTCCTACCATGCCTGTCGCACCAACGACAGCAATATTATATTTTTTCATAATAACTCCTTTGGGACGCTTCCCACTAATATTATATACAAAAATTGCAGAATGCTTGTATAAGGCACTCTGCAATAAAAAACAACAATATGATTTATCACAGCTTTTAGTGCTCCATCAAGATTGATGACAGTCATAAGGTTCTTAACCTTATGCCCAGCAATATATCCTTGCAAGAAGATATACGCTTCGGCAAAATTTCCTTTCGGGAGGGTCCTTGCAACCATATCTCCTTACTGATAAATCTCGCTCCTCTACAAGCTAAGTCAATGTTATCACATATCTTTATTGATGTAAAGTAAATTTTGATAAATATTTTGAACTTTTGACATAATAGATGACAAATATAATTGATATTTGCGCCCAAATAGTGTATGATAGATAAAGAATATTATAAACTATTATTAGGAGATTTTATGGCACTAGTAGAACTTGCTAACAAGTTGGAACTCGACAAAGATTTGAGTCCACAAGGAAGAGATGTCGAATATAAGGGCAGAGTTAAACAAGTATTTTCAGCATACAGCCAAAATCTATCCAAGATGGTACTTACCAATCTTTTGGTGATGATTTGTGCAATTCCGCTCATCGCATTGTTTTTCTTTTATTTGCCAAAATTGGAAAAAGCTGCTATCGCAGGTATGAATTTTAGCGGTGGTTTGGGCATTGGTTATGGTGTAGCCGATGACACGATTGCCGGCACCGTTGCAATCTATGCAACAAGACAAAAAATGGTTTTGTACGCACTTACACCTTGTATGTTGCTCATCGGATTGGGCGTGAGTGGTGCATATTATTGTTGTCGTAACGCTCTTTGGGGAGCAAAACTCAATGTATTCCGTACATTTTTCCGTGGTATCGCCAAGTCTTGGTGGAAATTCCTCATATCTTTTGCAGTGCTAGGCTTGCTTGCTACAAGTTTCAGCTGGACAGTGTTAGAGATGATGAAAGGATATGCAAGTGCAGGCAGTGCCAATGCTGGACTTTGGGTAGGCGTTATCATCAATGGTTTGGTTATCATAGCGGTATGCTTGTTCCTTATGATGTTCCACCCACTTGTTGCCAACTATCGTTTTAGCTACAAGGCATCTATCAAGAATGCTATCATCTTGGGACTTATCATGGGACCTATCGGACTTATCATTTTGGTAGTGATGGGCCTTCCAATGGGGCTTATGTTTGCAGGCAACTTCAAGTGGTTTGCTTATGTATTCTTGCTACTATTTGGTGGTTCGCTCTATATCATTTTGGACGAAGCTTTTGGTCAATATGTAAGTGACAACTTCATTCAAATGCTCCTTGTCCAAAAAGAAAGAGAAGAAATTAAAGAGCGTGAAAAGGCTATGAAACAAGCCAACAAGCTCAAAAAACAAAAAGCAAACAACAACAGAAAAGGCAAGAGAAGATGAACAGCTATTCTGTACTAGCTAAATATTATGACAAATTGATGGGCGACTTTGACTATGACAGTTATGTCGCCTTTGTCAAAAATAATGTAAGCGGAGAAGGTGTAGACTTGTGTTGTGGCACAGGCAAAATCGCTATTGCATTGGCAAGTGATTGCACTATGACAGGCGTGGACTTGTCCCAAGATATGCTGAGTGTGGCTATGACCAACTCTAAGAAAATGGGCAAAAAGGTGTTGTGGGTCAACGAGAGCGTGGACGAATTCCAACCAATGCACAAAGTGGACTTTGTCACTTGTGTGTGCGATGGCTTCAACTATCTTGATGACGCTCAACTCCAAAACACTTTGTCCAACATAACAAGCTATGTCAAAACTGGCGGCAAATTGATTTTCGACATCAGTTCGGCATACAAACTAACTGAGATTTTGGGCGACAATGTATTCTGTGAAGACTATGAAGATGTGACTTATATTTGGAACAATGCACTGTCCGATGATGAGTCAAGTGTAGAGATGCAACTTAGCTTTTTCGAGCCAATAGGGGGCGACACCTATCGCAGAGTAGATGAAGAGCATATTCAGTATGTTCACCATGCAGATCAAATCAACGCAATGCTAAAAGGCGAGTGGGACTTTGAAGTGTTGGATGCGACCACAATGCAAGCTCCAATCAACAAGACCGTTCGACTTGTTTGGATAGCAACAAGGAAATAATTATGGATAAAATAAAAAGAGCAATAGTTTTTGGTGGCAAAGCCATCGTAAGTATTCTAGATACCAAAGAAATAGCCCAAACGGCAAGTGACTTGCACGGATTTTCGACAGCGGTAGCAGGAGCTATGTCAAGATTTTTGACAATGGGAGCTTTTATATCCGCCAACTTCAAGTCCAAAGGCGACAGATTGACCGCCATTATTCAAGGCACTGGACCATGCGAAAAAATGGTAGTTTGTGGCGATTGGGGCGGTGTGGTAAAAGGATATTGCACTCAGCCAACAGCGCTCGAGGGCGAAAATGACGTCCCTGTAAGTCAAGTGGTGGGCAGAGGTTATCTCAATATTATCAAAGACCTTGGAATGAAAGAGCCTTACAACGGACTTATCGAGCTTGCTTGTGGCAACATTGCAGGCGATTTTGCATACTATTTTTCGGTATCGGAACAAATCAATTCGGCTATTGCGTTGGGCAGTAAGTTCGAGGACGGAAAGTGCTTGGCGAGTGGCGGTATTGTCATTCAACCAATGCCGGGGTGTGAAGAAGAAATTTTGTTTATCCTTGAAGATATTGTATCCAACTTTACCGATGTGGCAGCAATGCTCCAAGAAAAGAGTGTTGATGAGATTATGGACTTTTATTTTGGACACTTCGAGATAGAATATCTTGATGATATTTTGCCAAAATATGAGTGTAATTGTTCGGTGGACAAAATCAAAAATATGCTTGTTTCACTGGGCAAAGACCAAGCTATAGATATAGTGGAGTCGCAAGGAGCAATCGAGGTAAATTGCGAGTTTTGTGGCAAAAAATATACATTTGACAAATCACAAGTAGAGGAATTGTTTGAGTAGTATTAGGATACAAAGATCAGCGCAAGAATATTTGAAGCTGGCAGAAAAATTTATAGAAGATGAGCGAGAGGACAAAGCTATCTATTATTTGAGGCGAGCTGTAAACAAGGGTGATACGGCAATCAAAGCCAAGGCTTTGGGTATGCTTGCATATAGATATGTTGTGCTTGACGATATCGAAATGTCTGACAAGGCATTGTACGAACTTTTGTCTATAAATCCAAAATCTCCTCGAGTTTATGATATGTTGCTCGGCAATGCTTTTGGCAAGGGCGATATCGATCTTTTCCGATTTTATATGCAGGAACAAACAAAATTGTCAGGCAAGCCATTCTGTGAAGATTTGCCAGAACTGATTATGCCTGTTAAGAGTTATATTCAATCATTTTTTGATAGTATTAGAGCCAAATCACATGGATTTTCAACCAAACAAACCAGAGCTGCAAGTGCAATAGGCAAAGCACTTGCATATTTGCACCAAGGCGATTGGGATAATTGTATGCAAGAGCTTGATAAGGCTCAGAACAACATTGGCAGTGATGAAGCTCAAAGAGTATTTTTACTTGTCAAAGCCAAATGTTCATATCTTATGGGGCAAACTCAAAATGTGGCATCAATGTTGGACAAGGCTTACCAATTTGAAAAAGATAATCTCATCACCCAAAGCTATATGTTGCTCTATACGGACAAAAAATACGATGATGATTTTGTGTCGCATTTTGGTCAACTTGCCCACAATACTGAGATTTATGACAGCGATATAGTCGTAGAATTGGTCAGAATGTTTTTGGGCATTGGCAAACTAGAAGTTGGGCAAGAAATTGTTGATATTTATCTAAAAGAAGAACCGCTCAACCGCCGCTATCTTCGTTTGAAGGGTGTATTGTGTTACAATTTGGGCGATATTGAGGGGGCTGTCAAAGCATTCAACAAGCTAAATTGCTTGTATGGCGATTATACCGATGCAAGATGTTATCTTAAAGTTGCCAAAGGGCTAGGACACAAAATCAATGCCAAAATGCACGAATTTCATATTGATGGAATGGATGAATATTGCAAAAAGCAAGTTTTGAAAGTGGAAGGTCTAAGTGATGTCTTAGACAATAAAATACTCGATAGCGACATGGTCGATTGGATGAGTTGGCTATTCAATTCTTGCCAATACGATGAGGCGGTTAGGGACAAAATAGAAGAAATTGCTCTCAGTAGATATAAAAGATTCAGAAGATTTTTGGAAAGAAGATTGTTGGTAGGCGAGAGCTATATCACCAATATCAAACAAGATATTCTGTATATTTTGATTAGGTATTACTCAGTCAAGTCTGTCAGATATATCGACGGTAGCAAATTCCGCAAGGTAGATGTATATTATCCAAACAATTGGTGGTATATGGACAATTCTGCCCAAATTGCATATTCTAGAGCAGTGACCTATGCCATAGTTGGTTGTGGAGAGTATGACGTCAAGCGACTTGTTACCGCTTGCGAAAAAATAAATGAAAAAATCTTGCAAAATGGTGTTATAATAGAAAAAAGCAATATGCTCACAAGATTGATTTTGGAGAGCTTGCAAGATAAAAATATCTATATTGACAATCGTTCACCTTGGTTACAAGTCGATATGGAGGAGTACAACTCGCTTGTACAAAATCTGTTAATATAGTGATATGGGAGGCAGTATGATTACACTAGAAGACGTCAAGAAAAACCCAGAAGTAAAGGCACTCATCAAGGCATCAAGCGATGCTTTGGAAGCAATGCAATATACCGAACACGGACTTAGACATGCCAGCTATGTTTCGGCGACTAGCTGTATGATATTGAAAAATCTCGGCTATGATGAACACTATCAAGAACTTGCCAAAATCGCAGGATATGTCCACGATATAGGCAATGCTATCAACCGCAAAGACCACGGCGTAAGCTCAGGAATTTTGATGTATAGCATTCTCAAAGATATGGGAATGCCAATAAGCGATGTGTGCGAGATATGTTCGGCGCTTGGCAACCATGAGGAAGAAATAGGTTGGGTAGTCAATCCTATCTCGGCGGCACTCGTTATTGCAGACAAGAGCGATGCCCACCGCACAAGAGTGAGCAGGCTCAACCAAAGCGATATTCACGATGTAGTCAACTTTTCTATACTTAAAAACATTGTGCTAGTAGATGGCGAAAAGAAAATCATCAGTGCAAAATTCTATATGGACGAGTCATCATCGGTGATGGATTATTTGTCGATATTCTTGTCTCGTATCATCATGTCAGAGAAAGCAAGTCAATTCCTCGGTTGTACGTTCAAGCTATATATCAACGATGTTGTCATCAACACACCAAAACAACTTGGCGGTGCAAAAGCAGACAAAAGCTAGTTTTACTTGAAGAATTAAAAAACTTTAGCCAGCATACATTCTAGTATGAGAGTGGCAAAAATCATCAAAACACAAGCCTTGTTCGTGGGGGCAGTCATAGGGGCAGGCTTTGCGACAGGCAAAGAATTGGTAACATTTTATGGAGAATATGCGTTGTTCTCCATATTTTTTTCGGGCATTTTGCTAGGGCTGCTTAGCAGTCTTTTTATGTATTTTGGCAAATATAATTGTGGCAACATCTTGCCCAAATTCGTAAAAAAATGTGTGGATTGGGCTAGTGTTTTGGCTGTGGTGATGAGCTTTGTCACCATGTGTGCAGGTATGCAAGAGTTGGCAGACAGCTTTAGCGGTGGGGTGGAGCTAGCATTGATTTGTACGCTCGTTGTGCTGATTGGAATATCCAAGACCAATTTGATAGATTGGCTCAACAATTTTGTCGTGGTGGCAATAGTGGCAACGCTGTTGTTTTTCTTACCAAAAGCCAAGTTTGAGTGGGGAGGTGGAATTGATTTTTGTCGCTCGGTGGGGTATTGTGGACTCAACATTATGTTGGGCGGAATGGCTATCGAGCAAGAGGGGCAAGATATGAGAGATGTGGACATTTTGATTGTTGGTATGACAAGCGGAGTGATACTCAGTGTAATGATGAGCATAGCATATTCTTTGTCAATCGAGCATTTTTGGGCAAGTATGCCAATGCTTATATTTGGCAAGATTTATGGATATGAGAAGTTGGTGGTCACTCTCATAGGCTTTGCAATATTCACCACAATGATAGCTTGTGCAAGGACACTTTATGCCAAAAACTCGATACATATCGCACAAAATGATATTTTCGCCATATTTTTGATAGGACTTTGCATTGTAGGAAAGTCGCTTCCATTCGACATTTGTGTAAGATATTTTTATGGATTTGTGGGCGCTGTTGGGGTGGTTTATTTGTGCATTGTGTTGTGGTGTGTGATATTTTGGGCAGTGAGGAGCAAAATCAAAAGTAAAATAAAGTAAGACTTTACTTATATATTATAATATTTACTTGATACAAACTTTTATTTGTGATATAATGGAATTCAATTTTGGAGGAATTACTATGCAATTCAGTAAGAAAGATTTATTCACAATTCCAAACATTTTGACTTATATTAGGTTGATTTGTGTGCCAATTTTTATTGGAGTGATGATTGCTTTTGCCCTTGATAAGACAGCTTATCAATATCTTTGGGCAGGCTTTGGATTGTTCTTGTTCGCTTCTATCACAGATATTGCAGATGGCTACATTGCTCGCCATTTCAATATGATAAGCGACATAGGCAGAGTGCTTGACCCAGTGGCGGACAAGCTGTTGCAATGTTTTGCACTCATTATGCTTGTCGTGGTGGGTGGCGTACATTATGTATTTGCCATTTTCCTTGCAATCAAGGAGATTTTTATGGGAGTCAGCTCCAAGTATTTTATGCGTGCTAGCAAACGCCAAGTCCAACAACAATCCAACAAGTGGGGCAAGGCAGGGGCAGCTATCAACTTTGCAGGTATCACGGTTGCGTTCGCTGTGCCATTCAAGGCAAGTTATGATTGGATAAAGTACATCGAGATTGCTGATATTGTTATTTTGTCAGTGGGTATGATTATGGCGGTCATCGCTGCCGTTCAATACACCATTGGATATTCTCGCCAACTTAAAGCTGTCAGAGAAAGCGGTATTTTGGACAAGCTCGACAAGTTCGGCAATCCATTGGCTGAGGATATCGAAGTGACAAACAATGATGAAGGAAACCAAGACAGCAATGTTTGATTGGGTAGAATTCAGTCCAGACAGGCTCACACAGCCAATAGTCATCACAGGACTTATCTTGATGATAGTGGGTTTTGTCGGAGTGCTTAGTGCAAAGTATATTGGCACCAAAATTGAAAACAAAGGAATAAAGAATGCTCGAACATACACATATTTGTTGACCGCACTTGTTACGATTGTGGGAATATTTATGGCAGTACTCGGTGCAAAATAATGGAGAAGAGTTATGGAAATGTCAAAAAGTTACAACCCAAAAGAATTTGAAACCAAACTTTACCAAACATGGGTAGAGAAGGGATATTTCGAGGCGAAAATCGACAAAAACAAAGAGCCATTTTCGATCGTGATTCCACCACCAAACATCACTGGTCAGTTGCACATGGGACACGCTCTCAACAATACTATCCAAGATATTATTGTAAGATTTAAGCGTATGCAAGGCTATTCTACCTTGTGGCTTCCAGGTACAGACCATGCATCTATTGCTACCGAAGTTAAGATTGTAGAAAAGATGAAAGCCGAAGGCGTGACCAAGAACGACATCGGCAGAGATGGCTTTTTGGAGAGAGCTTGGGATTGGAAAAAGCAATATGGCGGTCGCATTGTAGAACAACTCAAACATTTGGGCAGTTCTTTGGACTGGTCAAGAGAAGCTTTTACAATGGATGAGCGTTGTAGTAAAGCAGTCAAAGAAGTATTTGTCAATCTTTACAATAAAGGCTTGATTTACAAGGGTGACCGTATCATCAACTGGTGTCCTTGCTGCAAAACAGCACTCAGCGATGCCGAAGTAGAGTATGAGGAAGAGGCAGGACATCTTTGGAATATCAGATATCCATTTGCCGATGGCAGTGGCGAAATTGTTGTTGCTACCACCCGTCCAGAAACAATGCTAGGTGATACCGCTGTCGCAGTCAATCCAAAAGATGAGAGATATAAAGATATGGTAGGCAAAATGCTTATCCTTCCACTTGTCAACAAACAAATCCCTGTTGTGGCAGATGAATATGTCGAAATGGATTTTGGTAGTGGTGCGGTAAAGATTACTCCAGCCCATGACCCTAACGACTTTGAAGTAGGACTTAGACACAACCTCGAAGTTATCCGTACTATGAATGATGACGGCTCACTCAACGAGCATGCAGGCAAATACCAAGGTCTATCCAGAGAAGAGGCTCGTGAGAGAATTGTAGCTGATCTCGAAGAGCAAGGTTATCTTGTAAGCGTAGAAGACTATACTCACAATGTAGGTCATTGTTATCGTTGTCATTCTACCGTTGAGCCTATCGTAAGCAAACAATGGTTCGTAAGCATGGAAGCATTGGCAAAGCCTGCTATCGATGTTGTAAAGAAAAAGAAAATAGAATTCATTCCAAACAGATTTAGCAAAGTTTACTACAACTGGATGGAGAATATCAAAGATTGGTGTATCTCTCGCCAACTTTGGTGGGGACATCGTATTCCTGCATACTATTGCCAAGATTGTGGCGAAATGATGGTAAGCAAAGAAGACGTTCATACTTGCAGCAAGTGTGGCTCTCACAATATCAAACAAGATGAGGACGTACTCGATACATGGTTCTCTAGTGCATTGTGGCCATTCTCCACACTCGGTTATCCAGACAAGACCAAGGACTTGAAGTACTTCTATCCAAACAGCTTGCTAGTTACCGCATACGACATTATCTTCTTCTGGGTAGCTCGTATGATTTTCTCAGGTATCGAACATATGGGCGAAATTCCATTCCCAGAAGTGCTTATCCACGGCATTGTGCGTGACAAAGACGGTCGCAAGATGAGCAAGTCACTCGGCAATGGTATTGACCCACTCGAAATCATCGACAAATATGGTGCAGACAGCTTGCGTTTTTCACTTATCCAAGGTATCACACCGGGTGGCGACACAAGATATATTGATGAAAAGACCCAAGCAGCATCCAACTTTATGAACAAGATTTGGAATGCATCTCGCTTCGTGACAATGAATATGAAAGATGTCAAAATCAAACAACTTGGCTCTTTCCGTCTTACAGGTGCGGACAAGTGGATTTTGTCAGGACTTAACCAAACTATCAAAGAAGTAACCAAGAGCCTCGAAAAATACGAGCTTGGTATGGCAGCGGCTAAGTTGTACGACTTTGTATGGTCCCAATTCTGTGACTGGTATATCGAACTTGCCAAGCCAGAATTGTATGGCGACAATGCAGACAAGAAAGCCAACACCGTAAGTGTGCTTGCATATGTACTCGAGAATATTCTCAAACTTATGCACCCATTTACACCATTTATCACCGAGCAAATCTATCAAAGTTTGCCAACAACAAAGGGTACAATCGTACTCAGCGCATGGCCAACTTATGACAAAAAGCACGCATACCACAAAGAAAGAGTTTACTTTGAAAAGGTTATGGATGCAATCAAGGCTATCCGTAATATGAAAGCAGAGCGTGGCGTTGCTCCTAGCAAAAAGGTAAACGTTTATTTTGTAGCTAGCGACGTCAACAAAAAAGACGTGCCATATATCCAAAAACTTGCAGGCGTGGGCGAAGTATTCTTCATCGATGACAAGTCAGGATTGGACAGCAACATTGTATCATTGTTCGGTAGCTATGGCGAAATCGCAGTGCTACTTGGTGACCTTGTAGACATCGAAGAAGAAATCAAGAGATTGGAAGAAGAGCTCAAAGTTACCGACAGCGAAATTATGCGTTCGACCAAACTTCTATCCAACCAAGGTTTTGTAGCCAAAGCTCCAAAGGCTTTGATTGACAAAGAAACAACCAAGAAAGCAGACTATGAGCAAAAGAGAGAAAAACTTATATCTCAACTTGCCGCACTAAAAAACAACTAATATGAAGAATTACAAATATTTATTTTTCGACTTCGACGGCACTATTTGTGACACTTATGAGGGCATAAAGGAAATCCTTGACCTCACATTCAAGCACTACAACACCGAAGTGCCAGTCGAGCTTTATCGAAAGTATATCGGACCACCTCTAAGCGAAACATTCACCAGTTATTGGGGCGAAAAAACAGCTTATGAGGCGGTGGCATATTTTAGAGAAAATTATGCCGACAAAAATGCAATTTACAAGACCAAGCTCTATGACGGAATCAAGGAATGTTTTGAGCGTTGTAGGGCTATGGGCTACCATATCGGCGTAGCCACTTGCAAGAAGCAAGAAGAGGCAGAAAGACTACTTGATTATTTTGGAATAAAAAACAGTGTAGATTTTGTGTCAGGACTATGCTATAATGTAAGAGAGACAAAAAAAGAAGTCTTGGAATATGCTTTGCAAGAGCTGTCCATTGGGGTAGAAGATGCCGTGATGATTGGCGATACAATCTTTGATGTTGACGGCGCAAAAAGTGTAGGAATGGACTGTATATTGTGTCTGTGGGGCTTTGGAGAATATGACAAAATCAACGAACCCAACATAATATATAGAGCAGATTCTCCTATGGATATATGTCAGTTTTTGCAAGGTGACAAGGAGTAGGTATGGAATATCTAAAACTCACATTTAACTTTTTGAAGCACAATAAGATTAAGATGCTGTTGTATTCGATTATACCGGCACTTGGCTTTGCTTGTTTGTACAACCCAGGTATCATTATCAGATATTTTAAGCACTACAACAAGCCAAATTTGATGGGTTTTGGAGAAATCTATGATGCTATCAACAATTTTAGCCACATGGGCGGATTGTGGTGGTTGGCAATGATAATTGTGTTGACTTTTGGCGTGGCATCACTTGGTGCTATGGCAGGGTCGGTCCAACGCAGAATGAGATATGGCATTGAATACCGCAATTCTTTCGGCAATCTGTGGAACAAAATCAACAGCTTCTTTATACCTGTACTTTTGTCAGTTGTGTCATTTATGTTGATTATGCAAGTGTATTTCTTGTTATTGTCAATGTTTTGTTTTATTTGGCTAAAACTTCACAATGAGGTTGTCGGAATGACTTTGTCTATCTTGACACTTATTCTTTTGGCGAGTGGTGTACTTGTGTGTACGTCAATATTTTCCACCATTTTGCCTAATATGGCAATCAAGGGATACAGCTTTTTCAAGGCAGTGCAAATGGGCGTAACAGAAACAATGTCCCACATTGGCAAGATTTTGTGGAGCCTTGCTTTGCCAACAGTGCTTATGCTTGTTCCTGTATTTTTGGTCAACCTATTCGAGTATCCTGGTTGTTGGATTGTCAATTATCTGTTCAGTGTAATGTTCTATTTGGTAGCGTTCACCATGGGCGTGCCATTGTCATATACAATTTTCTTTGATCTCAATGATATGAAGAGAGAAGATCTCAATACTTATAAAGAATGGGGGTTGAAATAATGATTTTTAGTAATACTATCAATGTTGTTGCCACCAAATTTACTTTGCTTTACAAGATTATTTTGTGTATTTTTATCACGCTTTTGATTTTTACAGGTATCGGAGTTGCGACCATTATGCCAACGCTCCACAATATGATGCACGAAATCAATCATTTGCACCTCATCAAAAGTACACTCAATTATGTGTCAGGTCTTCTTCACGGAGTGGGTGCAGACCCAGATGTGACAGGTTATATCACCTTCCAGCAATTGTTGGACAAATTCCATATAGCAGGTGGAATAGTCTATGATTATTCTACCCAAGTGACCATAAGCTTTGTGGTCATCGTATTGTTGTTCTATCTATTTTGTTTGAGTGTGTCTATCCAAAGATATACCACCACCAGCGTTGTGCATACGTTTATGTCGTGCAATGGTGTAGATGGCTTTGCGAGCAACTTGTTCCGCAATCTTCGCAAAAGTGTAGTATTCGGACTTGCTTGCACCTCATTTTCGATATTGTACTATCTCATCACCCTTGGCATATCGGTTGGACTTGGTATTCTTATATCCAAAGCCAATGGGTATCTAGGAGTTTTGGCGACATATTTGTTCATAATGTTGTCACTCAGCAGCAAGCGAGCATTGTTTGCGACTTGGCTACCAAATGCAGTGGTCAAAGATATGCGAGTTATGGAAGCGTTCAAAAAGTCTATGCGAGATTTGCCAAAGACATTCTGGGAGAATTGGGGCGACTTCATTTTCTTCTATTTTGTGTTTACAGTCATTGGCGTGACTTCTATCATTCTCACATTGGGACTTGCCACAATCATCATCACAGCTCTAGGACTTCTGTTCTTGCAAGTGTACGAATTGGTGTTCTACTATCACCGCAACAAGCTAAAATTCTATGTAGACAACCAAAGAGTAATCGACCCAACCAAAGAATACAAAGATGCTGTCATCGAAGATGAGGCGCTCTGAAATAGGCAAAAAGATTGATATTGCTTGCTACTCAATGCAAGACTAGCTAAGAGTAGAGGCGATATTGCAAAATTTTGACGGCTTTGTTGTCAAGGCTAGTTGAGCGTAGGGAGTAAAGATTGTTACTCAATCCCAGTCGGCTGAGAGTAGGGAATAAAGATTGATTGCAGCGAAAGAAAAATAAAAACCGCAAAACAAAAGAGCTACCAAATCGGTAGCTCTTTTTGGACCTATACAACGCAATTTATAACCCGCTTAAGTGCAGGTGGGTACGCTGTGAAAGTGTTCATGTAATCCTTTTTGTATCCCTAGGATAAGTCAACCCATCCTTATGCAAGAATAGTTTTGACCAAAGGCCCGCCATCCGACTCCCAACTCCGCATTCCCTTTTATAAATCTGCGGTACAATATGCCGTCATATAGGTCATCTTTATTATATACGAATTTTGCCCAATTGACAACACCTAGGTGCAAAATTTTACATAACTTAGATAAATATAGCCGAGATATGTCTATTTGGCTAGATTTGTACACACAATATGCAGAAAATCAAAATTTTTGGGCAGACAAGTCAACACAAAATCAATGCTATTGAATGAGAAGTTTGTCAGCGAAAACTAGATTGTTGAGTACAATAAATTGGACAGACGAAATTGCATTGAAAAAGTATATAAGAAATTGTATTGATAAAATATTATTATAAAAATAAAACAATTTACAAAATATATTATATGTGTTATAATGACAAGGATAAAATCAAAAAAGAAGGTTAATATGGAAAAGTTGACATTGAAAGAATTGGCATCAAGATACGAAGAGCTTGGTGGAAAAGTTGTTGAAGTTTGTGGTTGGGTAAGGACCATTCGTGATAGCAAGAATTTTGCATTTATCGAACTCAACGATGGCTCCAATTTTAAGTCTACCCAAGTTGTTTTGGATGCTAGTATTGATGACTACAAGAAAATTGTCAGCCAAAATGTAGGTGCTGGTCTTAGTGTAATCGGCGAAGTAGTTGTTACTCCTCAGAACAAACAACCATACGAAATCAAGGCTGAGAGCGTGGCAGTAGAGGCAACGTCTACTCCTGACTATCCACTTCAAAAGAAGCGTCATAGCCTAGAATTCCTTAGAGAAATCGCACACCTTAGACCTCGTACAAATACATTTTTGGCAGTGTTCAGAGTGCGTTCTGTTGCTGCTCAAGCAATTCACGAGTTTTTTGCAAGTCGCAACTTTATTTATGTAAATACACCACTCATCACTTCATCTGACTGTGAGGGTGCAGGCGAAATGTTCAGAGTGACCACACTCGATGCCAAGAACCCACCACTCACCTCGGACGGCAATGTTGATTTTAGCCAAGACTTCTTTGGCAAACCAGCCAACCTCACCGTAAGTGGACAACTCAGTGCAGAGTGCTATGCGCTTGCTTTCCGCAGTGTTTACACTTTTGGACCAACATTCAGAGCAGAGAAGAGCTACACCAACCGCCATGCGGCAGAGTTTTGGATGATAGAGCCAGAGATTGCTTTTGCCGATCTTGCTGACAATATGGATTTGGCTCGTGATATGATCAAGTATGTTATTGCCAAAGTTTTGGAGAGATGCCCACAAGAGATGGAATTCTTCAACAACTTCATGGACAAGGGACTTATCGAAAGACTCCAAAATATCGTAGAATCCGACTTTGCGACTATCACATACACCGAGGCGGTAGAGATACTCGAACAACACAAAGACAAGTTCCAATACCCAGTATATTGGGGCGCTGATCTCCAAACCGAACACGAGAGATTTTTGACAGAGCAAATCTTCAAGAAGCCATTGTTCGTGACCAACTATCCAAAGGAAATCAAAGCATTCTATATGCGACTAAATGATGACAACAAGACAGTTGCGGCTGTTGACTTGCTTGTTCCTGGTGTCGGCGAAATCATCGGCGGCAGCCAAAGAGAAGAAAGACTTGACTTGCTTTTGGAGCGTATCCACGAGTTGGGACTCAAGGAAGAAGATTATTGGTGGTATCTTGACCTTCGCCGTTATGGTGGTGTCAAGCACGCAGGCTTTGGTCTTGGCTTCGAGCGACTCATTATGTACCTCACAGGTATGCAAAATATTCGTGACGTCATTCCATTCGCTCGTACAACAGGCAGTGCAGAATTCTAAAACACAGGGGCTTTTGCCCCTTGTATGCTGATATAGCTCAGTCGGTAGAGCAATTCACTCGTAATGAATAGGTCGCCAGTTCGATTCTGGCTATCAGCTCCATAATAGCAAGTTATCTTGCTATTTTTTATTTTTCGAGGACTTTTGGTAAAGTTTGTCGATATGCTTTGATAGGTGATATAAGCAATCTAACAAATCAAAAAAATTGTTGCAATCAAACAAATTGTACAAAATGATTGTGCAGAAAACTAAATCGAGCAAGGCGATAGTGCCTTGCTCGATTTTGTTAGTCTTGCATATCCACATTGGTGCAAGTTTTTAGTACAAGTTTTTTGTTGTTTGGCTTGTAGGTGTTGCCCTTGATACGGATATTGTCAGTGGACTTGGCATAGATACATTCTTTGTGATAGTCATTGAAGTGGTTGTTCTCGATGACAATATTTTTGTGGACAGCGCCTTTGTGGACTCTGTTCTCAGGCAAGATAAGTATAGGTGTGCCACCGCAATAGTCGAAAGTGTTGTCCTTGATAGTCACATCACAGCACATACCGCTCTCATACCAACTCTTTGCATCATCGGATAGGAGTATACCGCTCATAGAGTTGTTCTTGAAGTGGTTGTTCTCGACCAAGACTTTGCCACGAGTGGTCAGCAGTAGTCCACGAGTGATGATACGATTGAGAGTGTTGTCCTTGAAAATCACATCAGGACAAGAAGAAATATCTTCCACCACTTCGCCCACGATAGCACCGCTTGCATCTTGGAGTTCTAGCTCGATATTATACTTGCCAACAAGTTTGGAGGAGAGTATCTTTGTTTTGCCTGTCTCCAACATGCTGTCAGTGTTGATGAAAGCAATATCATCGCCCACGTTGAGCGGATTGAATCCATAAGTTTGGGGGTGCATAAATCTTACCACGATTTTGTTGTTATTTTTGGACACAATCTTGAAGTGTATGCCGTGTACGTTCAAACAGTCATCGCCTGCGCCATCGAAAAGGTTGCCAGTGATATTGAGCAAGCCACGGCAACAACATATTTGAATGAAGTCCGCCACCGAAGCCATCATCACTTTGCTGTCATCGGCAGGGGCAAAAGTCGAATTGATTATATCGACATTTTCGCAATTTTGCACCACGATAGCAAGAGAGTAGTTGAAGTGTTGGCGGATATTGTCCAAGACCAAATTCTTGGTGTCGGTAGCAAAAATGCCGGCATATTGGCGTCTTATATCATATAGATAGAGCTTGTCGCCCACCTTGAATCTGCGAGTACCAAAATAAGTTGTTTTGAATTTTCGCTCCCCAAGTCGAGTAGTCTTGATAGACTTGAAAAGTGGGTGGAAAACACGGCGGATATTGTCAGGATTGTCTTGTCTTATACAACCAATCCATGCCCAAGAAAAATATTGGTGCTTTTTGAAAGGGTGAACATAGTTGCGACCCACGAAAGCAAAATCGCCATCAATTTCTTGAATGTTAGAATTCTCATCTATATCCCATTCGACCGAAAATGGCGTAACCTTGGCTACTTTGAACTCGTGCATATCAGGGTGACTATGCTTGATTGCAATGTTCTTGAAAGTGATATTTTCGCAGTTTTCTACCGCAATGTTGGTCACTTTGCCATCAATCACGAATGTTGCACCACACCCATCAATCACAAGGTTGTGGACGCCATTTAGATAAAAAGGCACTTCATTGATACAAGGAGTTTCGCCCTTGTTGTATTCTTTTTCGCCGGCAGTGTTGGTGATATGCAATTCTCGCTTTACACACTTGTTGCTGTCGATATAATATACGGCAGGCTCGAATTGCAATGTTTTGGCTTGATTGTCGCCACGCAAGCTCTCGAGCAGAGTGTTCAGCTCGATTGTCACGTCACAATTCGGCTTGATATTGTGTTCTGTCGCCTTGATAATTTTCATAATTTTCTCCTAAATATTGGTATCGCCCACAGACAAAATGAACAAAAGTTGTCGCCAACAATTTTTGTTACTTTTTTGGTTCCAATTTTGTCTTGTTGCCTTTGTCATCGACAATGTATGTATTGTCTAGTTGGGATTTTAGAGAAGCTCTAAAAGAAGCCACGTATTCGGCACGTAGCTTTGCTTGTTCTTGTTTTTCACTGTCGGTAAGTCCGACCTCACGGCTCTTGCGAGCTAGCTCATTGATTCTTTCTATATTCATAACAACTCCACTTGGAATATTGTACCAAAATATCCCCATTTTGTCAATAATAGCCAAGATTATCCTAGCATGCCAGCATTGTAAAATTTTGCCTAAATATAGCAAAAAACAAGATTTTTTGTTATAATGAAAATATGCAACAAGCGAATGAGAAAAAAAGACTAAGTAAAGGAAAAATTGCACTCATAGTAATAGCTAGCATATTGCTTGCAGTGATGATGGCAGTTGGACTTTTACGACCGATCGTGACTTCAAAGTGCTCCAACTCACCGACATTCACCTAGGTGGCGGTTGGCTTACCAAAGACAGAGATCAGATGGCTCTCAATGCCGTTGCCGCTATGATTGGTGCAGAAAAGCCTGATCTTGTGGTGGTGACCGGCGATATGGTTTATCCAGTTTTGATACAAGGCACAGGCATCAACAACAAAGAAATGAGCAATATTTTTGCTACGCTTTTGGACAAATTGGGCATTTATTGGACGGTAGTGTTTGGCAATCACGACAACGAATGTGTGAGCCTTTATGACCGCAAAACAGTGGCTAAAGTCTACCAATCAAGCAACTTGAAGTATTCTTTGTTCGAGAGCGAGGACGGAGGCGTGTACGGCGAGTGCAACCACGTCATCAAAATCAAGAACAGCAAGGGCATTGTCACCCAAGCTTTGTTCGGTATGGACTCCAACACCTATCCGGGCAGTCACATTTATGACACCTTGAAAGCTTTGACAAGGTCCGAATATGACACTTTCCACGATGACCAAATAGATTGGTACGAGTCCAAAGTCAAAGCAATCCACGCCTACAACCAATCTATTGAGCCAGATTGTGAGATGTTCAAGTCAATGATTTTTTGCCATATTCCACCTATCGAGCAACGCATGGCATATCAAGAATATGTAGAGGCAGGATTCCAAGACACCGCCAATGTCAAGTGGCTGTATGGCAGCGAAGGAGAGGTCGGCAAAATTGTACATAGCTCCAATATGAACACGGGTTTGTTCGACAAAGTTTTGGCACTAGGCTCAACCCAAGGCATTTTCTTTGGACACGACCACCTCAACAATTTTGCACTCAGCTACAAGGGAGTCAATCTCGAATACTCTATGTCAGTGGACTATCTTGCATATCCTCACATAGACAAAGTCGGCAGTCATCGTGGCTGTAAAGTCATCACAATCAAGCCTGATGGCTCGTACACCAGCACCAACGAAAGCTACTATCAAGACAAGTATGTTACCAGACTTCCAAAAGAAGACGTGTCAATGGAGCCATATTATAGCAAGTACAAAGAGTAGAGCGCTCGTATAGCTTGGCAAGCTGATTGGACAATCGGCAAATATATAGCCAAATAAGTAAAATAACAAAATCAATGATAAAATAAAAGATAGAGATACAAATTGCAAAAATAAGTAACAAATAAAAAGCAAAAGTAAATAAAAAATAAATAATAAAACAAGTAACAAATAAAAAGCAAAATAAAAAAAATAACAAAACAAGTAATAAAAAGTAAAATAAATGACAAAATAAAGACCGCCTTGTGGGCGGTCTTTGTGTTGTATGCGTATTGATAATTGTGTTTTCTTATTCCCACTCGATTGTGCCGGTTGGCTTTGGAGTAAGGTCATAACAAACTCTGTTGACACCTTTTACTTCGGTGATGATACGCTTGGTGATGTGGTCGAGTAGTTTCCAATCTAGATGTTCGATAGTAGCGGTCATAGCATCGATTGTGTTGACAGCTCTGATGATGACAGGCCACTCATAAGAACGAGCGTTGTCTTTTACACCAACAGACTTGGTGTCAGGGATACAAGTAAAGTATTGCCATACTTTGCCTTCTAGACCATTCTTAGCGAATTCTTCACGCAAAATAGCGTCGGATTCTCTTACTGCTTCGAGTCTGTCACGAGTGATAGCACCCAAGCATCTTACACCAAGACCAGGACCTGGGAATGGTTGGCGATATACCATATCATCAGGAAGACCGAGTGCCTTTCCGCAAGCTCTAACTTCATCTTTGAAGAGGTATTTTAGTGGTTCTACAAGCTCGAATTGGAGGTCATCAGGGAGTCCGCCAACGTTGTGGTGAGATTTGACAGCCTTGTTGGTCTTTGTTCCGCTCTCTACAATGTCAGGGTAGATTGTGCCTTGGGCAAGGAAGTCAATGCCATCAAGTTTGCGAGCTTCTTCCTCGAATACTCTGATGAATTCTGCACCGATGATTTTACGCTTTCTCTCTGGATCTTCTACGCCAGCAAGCTTGTCCAAAAATCTGTCTACACAGTCAGCGTAAATAAGTGTAGCGCCCATTTCTTCACGGAAAACTCTTACTACTTGCTCAGGCTCGCCCTTGCGGAGAAGACCGTGATTTACGTGTACACAAACAAGGTTTGTACCAATAGCTTTGATGAGAAGAGCAGCAACAACTGAGCTGTCTACACCGCCAGAGAGAGCAAGCAAAACTTTCTTGTCGCCGATTTGTTTGCGGAGAAGTTCGACTTGGTCTTGGATGAAGTTTTCCATATTCCAGTTGGCTTCACACTTGCACTTGTCAAAGATAAAAGACTTGATGTCATCTACACTACCGCATGGGCATTTGGTAGTAGGGTGGTCGATAGCCATAAATGGTACGCCCATCTCGAACAATTCGTCCAACACGTCAATTTTTTGTCCATCAACAACATTGTTGACACCGCCATTCAAAATAACACCCTTTACGTTAGGCATGTTTTTGAGGGAATTGAGGGTGATATCGTGAGCATAAATCTCGCTATACACACCATAAGCTCTGATTTGTCTTGCGATAGCAGAATTTTCTTCGCTACCCAAGTCAATGATTGCTATCATATCTTGTTTCATAGATAACATACTCCTTGTGTTAGTTTCTAAAATGAGAATACAACAAAGTAGAAAATATGTCAATTTTTTTGAAAAAATTTTTTGAAATTGTCATATTAAAACGACCTTTTGGGTGATTTTATTTGTCTATAGTTTTGGCTTATTGCAATTATTGTATTTAGAGAATAAAACAATGTGAAAAAATGATAAATTTTGCCACACAAATATCTGATGATTATATTATATACCATATAAGGTATGCAAAATAGACTTTTCGGTCAAAAATGAAAGACATAATAGTTAGGTTATTGACAATTTTACACAATAATGTATAATAGAATAAGGGTTGGACAACTTTGTAATTATACCCAACTCACAGAGTGTAGTAATTGCACCACACGGAGAACATATGAAAATAGTAGTAGTAATCGACCTTTATGACTATCTCACCAACGGCACCGTAATGACTGCTTACCGCTTCGTAGAAGAATTGAAAAAGAAAGGACACGAAGTTAGAGTCGTTGCAACAGGTGCAAAGGGAGAAAATTGTTTTGAAGTGCCAGAAAGATATATTCCACTAGCAACCGAAGTTGCTAAGCTTCAACAAATAAGATTCGGAAAACCAGAAGTAGAAACATTGATGAACGCTTTCCAAGGAGCTGACCTTGTTCACTTCTATCTGCCATTCAAACTAGAGAAAAAGGGTAGAAAAATTGCGGAAAAAATGGGTATTCCTACCACCGCAGCTTTCCACCTCCAACCAGAAAACGTAACTTACAATGCAGGACTAAAATGGTCCAAGCTTGCACCAAAAGTACTTTATGCTACATTTAGAAACAGATTTTTCAAGTATTTTGACCACATTCACTGTCCATCAGTGTTCATTGCTGACCAGTTACGCAAACACGGCTACAAGGCAAAGTTGCACGCCATTTCCAATGGTGTAGACAGAGATTTTGTGCCAGCTGAGAACAAGAAAGTGCTTGACCCTGAGCATATCAATATCCTTATGGTGGGCAGATATGCCAACGAAAAACGCCAAGATGTACTTATCAAGGCTTGTGCAAAATCAAAGTACGCAGACAAGATTCATTTGACCCTTGCAGGCAAAGGACCAAACTTGCCTAGATACAAAAAGCTTGCCGAAAAGTATCTCAAAAATCCTGTTACATTCGGCTTTTACAGCAAGGAAGAGTTGTTGCCACTTATCCAAAACCAAGACTTGTACGTGCATGCTGCCGATGTAGAAATCGAAGCTATTGCATGTATCGAGGCTTTCGCTTGCGGAATTGTGCCAATTATTGCCAATTCTCCAAAGTCCGCAACACCACAATTTGCACTTGATGACAGATCTTTGTTCAAGGCAGGCAATGCCCAAGATTTGGCAGACAAAATCGACTATTGGATAGAGCATCCTGATGAACTCAAAGAAATGGGTGACAAGTATGTCGAGCATGGCAAAAAGTATAGCATTGACTATTCTATCGCCAAGGCGGAAGAGATGTTCAAGGAAGCAATTGCTGACTACAAAACATCTCACCAACTCACCAAAGAAGAACAAAAGAAGAAGTCCAAACAATTTGCCCAAAGGTCAAAGGCTTTCAGATTTTTCTCTTGGATAAGCTATTATTTCATCATGGCACCAGTCATTTGGATCGTGACCAAGTTGGGATATGGACTAAAAGTCAGAGGCAAAAAGAATTTGAAAAAAGTCAAGAAAACAGGTGCGGTATCAGTATCCAACCACGTTTATATTCTTGATGCAGCATTCAATGCCGTTGCACTTTTGCCACACAAAGTTGTCTTTACAGCACTAGAACAAAACTTCAAAATTCCGGGAGCAGGTGGCATATTGAAACTTATGTGCGCCGTGCCAGTGCCAGACAATCTCAAAGATACCCAATACTTTATGAAAATGGTGGGGGGACTTCTCAAAAAGAAACGTATCGTGCATATCTATGCCGAAGCGCACCTCATCAACTATTATGCAGGTATCAGACAATTCAATCGTGGAGCGTTCAAGATTGCTTGCGATGCCCAAGTGCCAGTGCTGCCTATGGTAATCAGTTGGAGAGAGCGTAAAGGTTTGTACAAGCTCATCACTCCATCTCGCCCATGTGTGACCATTGACATTTTGGAGCCTCAGATGCCAAACTATATCCTCAAACAACGTGAACAAGAGTTCGACCTTATGAAGCGAGTTCATAATGCTATGGAGGAGGGTTATCTCAATGCCAATGGTGGCAACTCAATCGACTACAACGCCCAAAAGGGTATAGATGCGACCGAGTTCAAGACCAAAGCCCAAAAGCAAGAAGAAAGCAAAGCTCAGGCTGAGGTGGTACAAGAAGTTATTTCTCCAACAGAAGAGGTTGACGACGCCAACAAAGACTAAGACAAATAAAATAGGTTTGGTAACAAGCCTATTTTTTTGTGCAACCTAATGTCCAATGCGAGGGCTTGCAACGGCGAAGTTACAAAGTTTTGATGAGGAATTGTCCACACAAAAGTGAAAAAACATTTGAAAAGGCGATTTTGAAATGTAGAAATATCCAAAAAAGTGTTGAATGTCAAAAAAAATCTTTTATTTGCTTGCAATACATGGCATTTTGATTGTAAAATAATGTTGATATAAATTATATCAAGTAGGTGTAATATGGAAAAAATAAGAATAGGAATACTTGGATATGGCAACCTCGGCAGAGGTGTTGAGCTTGCTGTGAGCAACAATGCTGATATGGAATTGGTGGGCATTTTTACTCGCCGTGACAATGTGCAAACAAAGAGTGGCAAGGCTATCAACATATCCAAACTTGATGAATATGTAGGCAAAATTGACGTGATGATTTTGTGCGGTGGATCGGCGACCGACCTTCCTACCCAAAGTGTAGAAATGGTCAAAATGTTCAACACGGTTGACTCATTCGACACACATGCACGCATTCCAGAGCATTTTGCCAATATGGACAAAACAGCCAAAGAGAGCGGTCACCTCGGTATTATTTCTGTGGGTTGGGACCCAGGACTTTTCTCTATCGCAAGAGAGTTGTTCGGTGCTTTGCTCCCTAACGGCAAAGATTATACATTTTGGGGCAAGGGCGTATCCCAAGGTCACTCAGATGCTATCCGCCGTATCGAGGGCGTAATCGACGCAAGACAATACACAGTCCCAGTCGACAAGGCACTCGAAGAAGTACGCAGTGGCTCCAATCCTGAGCTTACCACTCGCCAAAAACACACTCGTGAGTGTTATGTGGTGGTAGAAGATGGCGCAGACAAGGACAAAATCAGAGAGCAAATCGTCACTATGCCAAACTATTTTGCCGACTATGACACTACCGTCAACTTCATCAGTTTGGAAGAGATGAAAGCCAACCATTCGGCTATTCCACACGGCGGTTTTGTTATCCGCACAGGCAACACATACAGCGACAACAAACACGTGCTAGAACTTAGTATCAAGCTAGACAGCAATCCTGAGTTCACCAGCAGTGTGCTTACCGCTTATGCAAGAGCTATCTACAAAATGGCGAAAGAGGGTAAAACAGGTTGTGTGACTGTGTATGATGTGCCACTTGGCTATTTGTCTACCCACAGCCCAGAAGAGCTTAGAAAGAACTTGTTGTAATCATTGTATCAGCTTGCAAAGAGAAAAACAAAAAGCAATTTTGCAAAATATAATGAAAATTTCCGCTATCCAAATGGGTGGCGGTTTTTTGTTGTGATTGAGGGGTTGTTTTATATTGTTTAAAGACAACTAACAAACAAAATAGTATAACTAAAACACCAGATGAACATATCAATAATACTAGCGCCCCTTATGGTAAGGGGAGCTGTTTTGTGTTAGTGATAACGGAAGCAAAACTGAGGGGATAAGAAAAGCAGGTTTGGTTTGACAATCCCTATCGGCTAGTTTCCGC
>CAMFVQ010000057.1 GCA_945992255.1 uncultured Clostridia bacterium | reverse complement strand
ATATTATATATTATAAAAATATATTTTCAAAATGTCAATATCACTTTCAACTATTTTGTTTTAGAGAGTGCAAAATCGGATTTTTTTGTTCCACAACCGCCCCAACATAACAAGTTTTATCAAATTTATTTCAAATACGTGCTTTACTTGCCCCTCTTGCTTTACTGCTATCTTTTCTTATCCAATTCGAGATTTATCCGACCGATTATGTTGGTACATATTCGCCCCTGCTCCAAAAATGTTGCAATCTATCTGTGCATAAATAACAAAAACTTATCCACACTAACAATATAATCAAAGGAGGGATAAAATGGCTAAGAACAACAATCAAAAGTCACAAAGAAAAGCTGCAACAAACAAAGCTAACAACAAAGCTGAAAATGCAGAAAGCGACTGCGAATAACGCAAACTAAATGCCCTATGGCAAGATATATGGAAAGTTGCTTTTCATATATCTTTTACATAAAACTACACTTTTTATTTTTCAAGAAAAATTCTATAACCAACCGCCATATTGATTTTGTCACAAATTTAACAATATTTTGGCATAAAAAAAAGAAAAGCACTTTTCTTTCGAACAGTGCATTCCTTTATATAAGGGGGAAAATTATGAGCTTAATAAGTGTTTCGATAAAAGATTATATCTTTTTTGTACCTTTTGGTCGTCTATCTCTTATCGACACCGTCAGTATAGCACCAACAATCTTCTTAGTCAAACATTTTTCATAAAAATTTTTATTTTTTTACAAAAAGTTTAGATTTATATTGTTTGGTTATTTTTGTATTCTTTTCAGTTCTACAAATTCCCTGATTTTTGTCATTGCTTTCTTCAAGCTCTCGATAGAGTACGCATAGCTGATACGCACAAAGTCTTTTCCGCTCTCGCCGAACGCATCACCTGGCACAACTGCCACTCTCTTCTTTTCGATAAGCTCGCTTGCGAACTCTTCGCCTGTCATGCCCAATGAGCTTACCCTAGGGAAAACATAGAAAGCGCCCTGTGGCTCGAAAGTTTCTAGCCCCATATCATTGAGTTCTTGCACAAGATATCTGCGGCGCATATCATATTGATTACGCATCTCCACCACGTCCTTAAAGTCCTCATTGAGATTGGAAGATAGCGCTTCCAATGCGCAATATTGACTGGCGGTTGGCGCACACATTATGCCATATTGGTGAATTTTGTAAATCGCCTTGGTGAATGGCTTTGGCGCACACACATATCCCACTCTCCAACCTGTCATAGCGAACGCCTTGCTAAATCCGTTGATGAGAATAGTTCTCTCTTGCATACCTTCGAGGCTGGCAATGGACACATGATCACCGCCATAAGTCAATTCGCTATAAATCTCATCGGATATTACCACGAGGTCGTTCTCGATGATAATCGGCGCAATCTCTTCGAGTTGCTTTTTGGTCATAATTGCACCAGTCGGATTGTTTGGATAAGGCAAAATAAGCACTTTGCTCTTTGGTGTGATTGCTTTACGCAAGTTGTCTGGAGTAAGTGAAAACTTGTCTTTGAGTTCGCACTTGACTGCAACAGGGCTACCCCCTGCCATCACAACGCAAGGCATATAAGATACATAGCTAGGGTCAGGAATGATGACTTCATCGCCATCATCAATCAAAGCACGCAAAGCTAGGTCGATAGCCTCACTTGCTCCTACCGTTACCAAAATCTCGTCTTGGGCGTCATAATCCAAGCCACATCTTACCTTTTGATACTTAGCAATCTTGTTGCGAAGTTCGAGAAGTCCGCTGTTGGAAGTATATTGAGTAAAGCCTTTACGGATAGACTTGACAGCAGCTTCACGAGCATTCCAAGGAGTGTCAAAATCAGGTTCGCCCACACCCAAAGATATTATGTCCTTGTACATATTTGCCACATCGAAAAATTTACGAATTCCAGATGGCTTGATAGACTGGACTTTTTTGCTCAAATATTTTTCTTGATTCATATCATCACTTCTCTTTTCTTAGAATTTTCTTTGTCAAGCACAATACCCTCAGACTTGTATTTTTTGAGAATAAAGTGGGTTGCAGTAGAAATTACATTGTCCATAACCGACAACTTCTCAGATATAAAGCTTGACACATTTTTGATAGATTTGCCCTCGACAATCACCACGAGGTCATAAGCTCCGCTCATCAAATATACGCTAGACACTTCGTTGTAAGCCATAATCTCACGTGCTATGTTGTCGAATCCATGAGTTGATTGTGGAGTAACTTTGACTTCAATAAGTGCCACAACATAGTCATCACCAGTAAGTTCGCTGTTGACAACGGTAGTATATTTGACCAATACACCACTCTCTTCCATATCGGCGACACGTTGGGCTACAACGTCCTCGGTTTGTCCAATCATAGAAGCGATTGACTTTGCTGAAAATCTGCTGTCATTCTTGAGAATGTCAAGAATTTGTTTGTCGATTTTGTCCATAATATTCTCCTTTTTAGTCTTGCATTTCGAGATATTCTTCGTAAGTTGTAAGTTTGTCGAATACCTTTGTATTGTTGATTTCAATAATTCTGTCTGCTACAGTTTGCATAAGCTCTTGGTCGTGTGATGCGAACAACATACTTCCCTTGAAGTTGATCATACCCTTGTTGAGTGCTTGGATAGATTCGAGGTCGAGGTGGTTGGTTGGCTCATCGAGTATCAAGAAGTTGCCTGCTTGAAGCATAGCTCTTGCCATCATACATCTAACTTTTTCGCCACCTGACAACACGCACGCTTTCTTCAAAGCTTCTTCACCTGAGAACAACATTCTGCCAAGCCAACTTCTGAGATAGCTCTCTGTATTGTCCTTAGAATATTGGTTAAGCCACTCTACAAGTGACAGATTTACGCCGTCAAAGAATGAGTCAAAGTTCTGAGGCACATAGCTTGGATTGATAGTTTTGCCCCACTTAAAAGTACCTGCATCTGCCTTTTCTTTGCCCATCAAAATATCGAACAACATCGAAATCGAGATAGATTTGTCGGACAAGAATGCAATTTTTTCGCCCTTTTGGACAGTAAAGCTAATATCCTCAAAAAATCCTTTCTTGGTCAATCCCTCGACGGTCAAAGTATCCTTGCCTGGCTCCGCCTCGAAGTCAAAGTTGATATAAGGATATTTACGAGATGATGGTTTGATGTCATCAAGTGTAAGCTTTTCGAGTTCCTTTTTACGAGAAGTAGCTTGTCTTGACTTGCTCGCATTGGCAGAAAATCGTGCGATGAACTCTTGGAGTTCTTTGGCTCTTGCCTCTGCCTTTTTGTTGGCTTCTCTTGCTTGTTTTGCAAGCAACTGATTGGTCTCATACCAAAAATCATAGTTGCCCACGAACATATTGATTTGACCATAGTCCACATCGCAAATATGTGTACAAACTTTGTTCAAGAAGTGGCGGTTGTGAGATACAATGATGAGAGTGTTCTTGAAGTCCATCAAGAACTTTTCTAGCCACATAATTGACTTGGCATCAAGGTTGTTGGTAGGCTCGTCGAGTATCAAAATATCTGGGTTGCCGAACAATGCTTGAGCAAGCAAAATCTTAACTTTTTGTTTGCCATCCAAGTCGCTCATAAGCATATCGTGATATTCTTCACCGAATTTGAGTTCGTTGAGAAGTGCCGCTGCCTCGCTCTCTGCTTCCCAACCATTGAGTTCTGCGAATTCGTTCTCCAGTTCGCTTGCTTTGATTCCATCTTCTTCCGAAAAATCTTCCTTGCAATACAACGCATCCTTTTCGTCCATAATCTCTACCAAACGCTTGTGTCCCATAAGTACCGTTCTCATTACGGTATACTCATCGAAGTCGTTTTGGTTTTGGTTAAGTACGCTTATTCTTTGATTTTTACCCTTGCTGACTGTGCCACGAGTAGGCTCCAACTCTCCAGACAAAATCTTCAAAAAGGTAGACTTGCCTGCGCCATTGGCACCGATTACTCCATAGCAATTGCCATCGGTAAATTTCAAATTTACATCTTCAAACAGCTTTCTTCCGCCGAATTGAAGAAAAAGGTCATTTACTTGTAACATTTCTTACTCCTATCTATATATGTTATTGTTTCCTAAATAAGCTCATCACGCTATTGGTTGCGAGATAAGACTGCTACCTAGCACCACTTTGTATCCAAAGCAATATAGCCTGTGAGTTTTTCCACTCTCAGGTACTTGGAATGCAATCTTGATTGTTTTTTGCTCACCTGTATTGAGTTTTTGGCTTTCACTCAAACAATTTGGAGCTTTGCTAGGTTGGGTTTTGTCCACATTGAAGTGCGACATTTTGAGTGTAAAATTCTTTTTGGCGGCAATGTCAATGGTGACTGTCATCCACACATTGTTTTCATCTGCTTCCACACCGCCTATTGACTTGGTTATGTCTACACTCTTGACACAAAAGTCAACTTTGCTAGATGTATTGATATCATCAATATGTCTTTCTATATTGTTGCGTTGGTCGTTCTTTTCTACCAAAAAGATAGTCAAGAACACTCCACCCACCACGATGATAGTGAGCAACACCAACACTATACTTTTCCATTTTTTACTCATCTTTTTGCTCATTTTACTTGTCTCTTGATACGGTCAGCAATTTTTTGAGCCTTGGCATAGATTTTGTCAACATCTTCACCCACAAAATACTCGCCGTTTTCGTATTTGATTTCGCCGTTTATCATAGTCATCTTGACATTGGTCTTACTGCCTGCATAAACGATATTCTTGACTACATTATGCACTGGTTGCATATTTGGTTGGGCAAGGTCAATGATGACAAGGTCCGCCTTTGCTCCCACATACAAGCCGTCTAAGCCTTCCATTCGCATAGCCTTTGCCGAACCCTCAGTCGCCATTTGAAGCACTTTTGCTCCGTCTAACGCATCTGCTTTGTTGTTCACATATTTTTGAAGTGCGGTGACAAGGAACATTTCTCTGAACATATCCAAACAATTGTTGGAGGCAGGTCCGTCCGTGCCTATGCCCACATTGACGCCTTTTGCAAGCAATTTTTCGATTGGAGCAATACCGCTCGCAAGTTTTAGATTGCTGGCAGGACAGGTGACAACACTTGCTTTACGCTCCGCCAAAATGTCAATATCCTCATCATCTAGCCATACGCCGTGATATATAGTCGCACCATAGTCGAACATTCCCATATCATTCATAAGCCTGACTGGCGACTTGCCATACTTTTGTTTGCAATTCTCCACTTCTTTCAAAGTTTCGCTCATATGAGTATAAAGTGGCATTTTGTAGGTATGCAAATACTCGTTCATTGCTTGCAAGTTGTCCATTTCGTTGGTATACTCCGCATGCAAGCCAAGTCTATATTCGACCAAACCGCCCTTGCCGTCGAGCTTAGCTTTGCCCTCATCAAGTCTTGGGAACAACTTGTCTTTTGGTCCATTGGATTGGGTGATGCCCTCGAGTATCACATTGCGCATACCGCTGTCCACGAAAGCATTTGCAATATCTTCGAGATAAAAATACATATCACTGACTGCACTCACACCGCTAGATAGATATTCTAGTATTGCAAGTCTAGACAGCCAATAACAATCCTCGCCCGTAAGTTTTGCCTCGTATGGAAAAACCTTGTCGAACAACCACTTATCGAGTGGCAAATCATCGGCAAACGAACGCAAAAAAGTCATAGGAGAATGGGTATGTGCATTCTTGAATGCTGGTATAATCAAATTGCCTTGCACATCGATTTCTCTATCCCATGGCATCAAAATAAGTGGTGAACAATATGACAAAAATGTAATTTTGCCGTTCTCTACCCACATTTCACCATCAACAATTTTGTTGTCTTTGGTAAGTATCTTTGCGTTGTAAAATCTGTACATCATAGGTTATTCCTTTATCCTTTCGACTACCGAACAAATAAGTTTGCTCAAATTTTCTCCTGCAATATCTGCCGCCTTTTGCACGTCTACATGCGACAAGCTCTCGTTGCTCAATCCGCATGCTGGATTGGTGATACAAGATATGCCAAGCACTTCCATACCAATATGATTGGCAGCAATAACTTCAATAGCGGTAGACATGCCCACCGCATCAGCTCCCAATCTGTCTGCCATACGGATTTCGGCAGGACTCTCGAACTGAGGACCTGTGAATTGAATATACACTCCACGCCCCAATTCTATGCCCATTTTTTCTGCCACATCGCACGCAAGTGATGACAATCTATAAGAATATGCATGTGACATATCAGGAAATCTCTCGCCCAACTCTTCATAGTTTTCGCCGATGAGCGGAGATGGAACAAAACTCGATATATGATCTGTGATAAGCATAAGCGTACCTACTTGGGTATAAGCAATACCGCCAGCGGCATTGGTCACAATCAAGTATTTTGCGCCCATTTTTGCCATAAGCCTAACAGGCATAACGACTTGTTGGGCTGTGTAGCCCTCATACAAATGAACTCTGCCTTGCATAGCAACCACACGAGTTTTGCCAATATATCCAAAGACAAATCTACCTTTGTGTCCTTGGACAGTGCTGTGAGGCATATGCTTGATATCGTTGTATGACAAAGTCTTCTCCACCTTGATATTGTCAGCAAAATTGCCCAGCCCAGACCCCAAAATTATGGCTACTTCTGGCTGAAAATCTACCTTGGACTTGATATATTCCCAAGCCTCATCAAGTTGAACTTTCCACTCTTGCATATACGCCTCCCGATTGATTTATTTCTTGAAAATTTGTCTGCTACCTGGTTTTACAAGCTCGATTTTGCCTTCTTTGCAGATTGGGCAATCTTCTGGTTCGTAAGAAACAACGTCCATACTGATGAGGTTGACAAACTTCACGCCAAAGTCAACTTTGCCATTGCTTCTATCCACGATAGATGCCACTGCTTGAACCTCAGCGCCAAGCTCTTGAACCAAAGCGATAACTTCCTTAACAGAACCACCTGTGGTTACAACGTCCTCACATACAAGCACTTTTGTACCTTTCTCGATAGAAAAACCACGTCTTAGGGTCATCTCGCCATTTTCTCTCTCTGCGAAAATGTTTGGCTTGCCAAGTTGTCTAGCAACTTCGTATCCCATCAAAATACCGCCAACTGCTGGAGAGATAACGAGGTCGATGTCCATATCTTGCAACTTCTCTGCCAAACCTTTGCACAAAGCTTCGCTTGACTTGGTGTCAACGAATACTTTTGCACTTTGCATATAAGTGTCACTATGTCTACCTGATGTTAGGCGGAAATGTCCGTGCAAAATCGCACCTGTGCTACGATAAATTTCCAATGCTTCTTCTTGTGTCATAACTATATCTCCTAAGTTTTATTTATTTTATTTGTTCAAGATAAGGCTTCCGACAAGGTCGTTTATGTCCATATCTTGCTCTTTTACATAATTTTCCAAGTCTTTTGCAATTTGACTTGCACCCATAGGCTCTGTGAAATTGTATGTACCTACCTGAACTGCTCTTGCACCGCAAATCATAAATTCCAACACGTCGGTATAACTGGTAATACCGCCAAGTCCGATGATAGGAATGTCTACTGCATTGTAACAATCCCACACCATTTTCAATGCAACAGGCTTGACACAAGCACCGCTAAGTCCGCCGTTGTTGTTGAAAAGAATAGGCTTGCGAGTCTTATAATTGACTGCCATAGCGCTGAGTGTATTGATGAGCGAAATGCCGTCCGCACCGCCGTTTTGAGCTGCTTTTGCGTTGTCTGCAATGCAAGACACGTTTGGGCTAAGCTTGGTGATAACTGGCTTTTTGCATACATTCTTGACAGCTCTGGTCACTTGTTCTACCGATGCTGGAAGTACACCGAACGCCATACCGCCTGCCTTTACGTTTGGGCAAGAAATGTTGAGTTCTACCATTTGGGCATTGCTCTCGTTGATTTTTTCGCCCATAGCAATATAGTCATCAAGACTTGCTCCTGCAATGTTGGCAATGACTACCGTATCTTGCTCGGCAAGCCACTTGTCATCAGTTGCTAGATAATGCTCTATGCCCGGATTTTGAAGTCCAACGCTGTTGATAATACCGCTCTTTGTTTCTGCAATACGAGGAGCAGGATTGCCGTCACGTGGCATAAGTGTCAAGCCTTTTGTGCAGATACCACCAAGGTCTGACAGCGGATAAAAATTGTTGAATTCTCTGCCAAAACCAAAAGTTCCGCTGGCTGTGATGATAGGATTTTTGAATTCTACACCTGCAATATTTACTTTCAAATTGCTCACAATACCACCTCTTTCAACTCGAATACTGGTCCGTCTTTGCATACACGATAATAACCTTGTTTGCCCTCTCGCTCAATCTTGCAATTACATACAAGACAAGCTCCAATGCCACAACCCATTCTTTGTTCGAGTGATACAAATATAGGAATATTTACATCGGCAAATGTCTTTTTGATAGCTCTATACATAACCTCTGGTCCACAGCAGAAGATTGCATCTACGCCCAAGCTATCCAAATCCGCCTTAGCAATGTTGGTCACGAATCCGCTCTCTCCATAGCTACCGTCATCGGTCGCAACAACCACCTTAGAACACACTTCTCTAAGCTTTTCTTCAAGCACAACCTTGCCTTTGTTGGCAAAGCCTAGATAGCATACGCACTCTACGTCCTTGTTGCGTCTGGCGATTGCTGGCAAAACAGCACTTCCCATTCCACCGCCAATGAGCATAATCTTGTTGTATTTGCCACTAAGCAAAAATCCGTTGCCAAGTGGAAGAGTTGCTTTGAGTTGTTGTCCGACTGCCAGTCCGCTAAGCACTTTTGTACCTTCACCAACTACTGCATAGCATATCGTAAAAGTCTTGTTCACTTCATCAAAGTCGCACAAGCAAAATGGTCTGCGAAGCAACATTTCTTTGTTTGGCAACTGAATGTTGACGAATTGACCGCCTTGAATGTCATCAACTCTGTCGGCTAACAACACCATTTCAAATATATTTTCTCCAACTTCTTTGTTTGACAATATCTCACACACTATATCTCTCATAGACACCTTGTAATATCCTTTTGCATATCGACAGCTGCTTTGAGTGCTGCTTCTTTGTAGTCAAGTCCTTGGTAAGCTGGCTTTTTGTATGCGCACAAAATTCCACGAGAAGAATTGACTATACCGCCCATTTTGTTCTCGAAACATACTGCCAAGTCCTCAGCCTTGCCGCCTTGCGCACCATATCCAGGGATAAGGAAGAACAAGTTAGGGTGAGCCTCACGGATAGCTGCTGCTTGCTCCATATGAGTTGCTCCAACTACTGCACCCACACTGCTATAACCATATTTGCCCACAAGCTCACTGCCCCAGCCGTCTACAAGAGTTGCCATATTGTCATACAAAGTCTTGCCATTTTCCATAAGTTTATCTTGGAGTTCGCCACTCGTTGGGTTGGAAGTCTTGACCAAAGCAAACAAGCCTTTGTCGTACTTTTTACAATCTTCTACGAATGGCAAAATGCCGTCACTGCCAAGATAGCCATTTACTGTGATAAAGTCAGTCTCGAATGGTGTCACTTCACCGCCTGCAAGTTTGCACTTGCCGATATGAGCCTTGCTGTATGCACCAGCGGTAGAACCAATGTCGTTACGCTTGATGTCAGATATTACGAGAAGTCCGTTTTCTCTTGCATAATCAACGGTATTTTTGAACGCTTTCATACCTTCCACTCCGTACATTTCATAGTAAGCAACTTGTACTTTTACGGCAGGGATAACGTCCTTCAAAGTGTCGATAAGGTCAAAGTTGAACTTGGTAATTTGTTTGCCTGCTTCTTCGAGAGTTGTACATTTTTCGTACATTTCGGTCGGCAAATAATCAATGCATGTATCCAATCCAATGACTGATGGATTGTTGGTAAGTTGAATTTTTTCAATAAGTTGGTCAATTATCATATCTTATACTTCCTTAAATTTTATTTTTCCGTCTACGAGTGTATATTTTACTTTACCTTTAACTTCAAAGTTGTCAAATGGTGTATTCTTTCCTTTGGAGTAGAACTTGGTGCGGTCAATCTTGTATACATTGTCCAAATCTACAAGTGTAATATCCGCAAGTCCGCCCTCTTCTAACTTGCCGTATGGTATTCCTACCAACTCAGCAGGAGTCTTGCTCATCAAGTCGCTAAGCTTATCTATGCTCATAAGGCCGCTGTCCACAAGGTAGGTATAGCTGAGTGCAAAAGCTGTTTCGATACCAGATATACCATTCATTGCAAGGTTGAATTCGCATTCTTTATCTTCCTTGGTGTGTGGAGCATGGTCGGTTGCAATACAATCGATTGTGCCATCTACCAAACCTTGAATGACTGCTTGGCGATCTGCCTCTTCCCTAAGTGGTGGGTTGACTTTCGCCATAGTATTGTAGCCTCTTACTAGGTCATCAGTGCCTGCGATATAGTGTGGACATGTTTCACAACTTACCTTCACGCCTCTTGCCTTGGCTTCTCTTACCAGTTGGACACCGCTCTTGGTGCTAACGTGAGCAATATGCACTTTGGTATCAAGCATTTCGGCCAAAATGATTTCTCTTGCAATCATCACGTCTTCTGCCGCACTTGGAATGCCTTTTAGTCCCATTTGGGTTGCGTTGAATCCTTCATTCATCACACCGCCATCGACAAGTCCCTTATCCTCACAATGGCTGATGAGCAACAAGTCAAAGTCCTTGGCATATTCCAAAGCTAGTCGCATAAGCTGAGCCGTAGTAACTGGTTGACCGTCATCACTCATAGCTACTGCGCCTGCCTCTTTCATCTTGCCCATTTCCGCCATAAGCTCGCCTTGGAGTCCTACACTGATTGCTCCGATAGGATAAACTTTGGCTTTGTCTGCTTCTCTTGCTCTGTCGATGATATATTTGACAATATAAGCATTGTCGGTGACTGGTTTGGTGTTTGGCATACAACATATACTTGCATAACCGCCTGCCACAGCCGCCATAGAGCCACTTGCAATATTCTCTTTACGCTCGAATCCCGGCTCTCTTAGATGAGTGTGCATATCTACAAACGCTGGCAAAGCTGTCAAGCCTTGGGCATCGATGACTTCATCTGCCTCAGCTTGGATAGAACCAATCTTGACGATTCGGTCACCCTCTATCAACATATCTTCAACTGCATTATTGATTTTTACATTCTTGATTAAAATACTCATACTCTCTCCTTACAAAGCATTTCTAGCAATGCCATACGAACTGCAAGTCCGTTGGATACTTGTTCGTCCTTGACACAAATATCGCTGTCCAACACATCATGCGAAATCTCTATACCACGATTGACAGGACCTGGGTGCATAACCACTGCTCCCTTGTTGGCAAGAGCCATTCTATCGAGGTTGATGCCATAATACTTGTTGTATTCGCCTGCGCTAGGGAAAAGTCCTTTTTGTTGGCGTTCGAGTTGGATACGCAATCCCATCACCACATCACTGCCAACGAAAGCTTCGTTGATGTCTTTGCAAACATGGCAATCTAGCTTGTCCACATCCTTTGGCATAAGGGTGTTAGGACCAAAAACTTTTACATTTGCGCCCATAGTTTTGAGTCCTTCGATATTGCTTCTGACAACTCTGCTGTGCTTTACATCTCCCACGATAGCAACATTCAATCCCTCGATTTTTCCAAAAATCTCTTGCATAGTGAACATATCTAGCAATGCTTGGGTTGGGTGAGCGTGCAATCCATCACCGGCATTGATAACAGATGCCTTGACATGGTCTGCCACAATCTTTGGAGCGCCTGCCATTGAGTGGCGTACTACCATAACATCAGGGAACATTTTGTCGAGCGTGACCGCGGTATCAACCAAATTCTCGCCCTTTTGGACAGAAGACTGAGCCACCGACATAGATACACACTCTGCGCCCAAGTACTTAGCCGCACTCTCGAACGAACAACGTGTACGAGTAGAATTCTCGAAAAACATATTGACTACCATTTTGCCTTTGAGAATGTCTTGGGGTGGGTTGCCCTCTTTGACTGATTGTTTCATAAACTTTGCTCTCTCAAGTAAGTGAGTCAACACTTCCTTTGATACACCATTCAGTTGTAAAAAATCCTTTTTAGCCATAAAAATCTCCTAAGAGTAGTTTATACTCTTTCATAATAACATAATATTTAGAATAATAAAAGTATCTAAAAGAAAATATTAAAAATATTGTGTCTGCGTGCATAAGTAAATTGTCAAGCGAAGTGCAACA
>CAMFVQ010000056.1 GCA_945992255.1 uncultured Clostridia bacterium | reverse complement strand
TCATCATTCTGCATTTTGGCTAGCTTGCAGGTTTTCAGCTAGCACCTTATGCTGAATGTACCTGCTCCTAGATTGCGACCAAACGAAAGTGATAATTTCCGCTTCGCTTCAATAACACTTTGTCGCAACTTTTTAATTTGTTTAGATCGAATTGGGCAGCCGTTTTATAAGGATATTGCTTCCCAAATTGGCGCTCGGTTGGCGGTTAAATTGTCGCACAATTTCTTACATTTGGGGTATTGACAATTTTGGGGTAGGGTACTATAATATAATTATAAACTTATAGATAACTATATAGGAGGTTATTATGACAAAAAAATCTAAATGGATCGCTGTTGTGGCTATCGTTTTGGTATTTGCTTGTTTGGCTACTCTTTTTGTAGGTTGTGACAAGGACAAAAAACCAAACAAACCAAATACACCAGATACACCAACACCAAGCGACGAGCCAGACTGGGAGACAGCTTTTGCTCAAATCACAGCCGGTCTTTTCAAAACCACAGGTGATGCAACACTTTTCGGCAAATTGGGTACCAACCTAAAAATGGAAGTTACCACCAAAGATGGTGACAAGACAGAAACATATTCTGTAGATTTCGGTCTTGGTCTTGATCTTTACAATTCTTATCTAAACGGCGCAGGCAACAACAAAATCAACCTTGTAGTTAAAGAAAAGACTACAGGCAAAGTTGCTTTCCGTGTAGCTTACGACAACTCCGTTGCTGGATATGAAGAGAGAATGCTTGTTCAAGCTGGCGATTCTAAGTATGCTGTAAAGGTTCCTAACGTTGCAAAGACAATCAAAGAACAATTCAAACAAGCTGGTATCGGCTTTGGTCTTGTTGATGATTCTTACACATTGTTCCAAGATAAAGATGACGATGGTGTACCTGATAAAGACGCAGAAGGCAACGACATCACTTATGTAAGCGATGATGACGTTATCAAAGTATTCAAGACTACTATCCCTGGTATTCTTCCAATGGTAGCATCATTCGTTGGCGACAACCTAAAGGTTTCTGACACCAACGTTACATTTGATCTTGCTCTCAACCAAAAGACAGTTGGAGTAAAACTCGGTTCTGTTCTTGGCGCATTCAATCCTTACGTTACAGCTCTTGGTCTAAACTTTGACCTTGCTACACTTGGAGAAAAAATGCCACCAATCGTTATCACTCCTTCTTTCAACTTCAAAGATGGTGCTTTGACAGATATCAACGTTTCAGCAAGTATTGGTAAGGCTAACCTAGTTATCCCTCACACTTCTGGCACAGACTTCATCAACCTTGATGTTCCACGTGACCTCAGTCTTGATATCAAAGCAAAGCTCAGAATGCAAGACCCATCAGCTGTTTCTGTAAACATCAGCGATATTGGAAATGCAAAACAAATCAATGCTATCAATGCACAACTCAAAGCAGAACTCAAAGTTAACAAGACAATTTCTATTGATGGAATTCCAGTACTTGGAAAACTCGAAATTCCTGCAGACACTTATGATATTGTACTAAATGCTTCTATCGATCCAACGCAACTTCTTGGTAAAGTATTTACCAAAAAAGATGAAAATGGTAAGGATGTTGCAGATCTAGATGCTATCATCACTGCTCTCCTTGGTGAAGAGGTAAAGGATGATAATGGCGCTACTAGAATTGTAGGCAACACAATCGACTTCCTCACACTTTCACTCAAAGGTAGAAAAGCAGACAAGGCTCTTATTGATATCAAACTTGATCCAACACACGATAAAGCAACTGTAAAAGCTTTCGATCTTCTTGATATTGAAACCCCAGTAGGTATCACATCATTGGTTAATACAGTTAAGGGCTTGTTCAATAAGCCATCTACTGCTTCTACAGATGCAGCTTTGGCAGAAGAGGGTAAAGATGGAGAACTCGATAAAAAGGCAATGGAAATCATCAAGATGCTCAAACCAACTCTTGACAACCTTACAATTAAGGTTAGCGAGGCAGGTGGTCTTGATGTAAAACTTGCTCCAACTAAATACGCTATTTGGATCAAGAACGATGCTTTGCCAAACAAGGGCGAGTTCGATATGAATAAGCTATTCCTTTCAGTAGCTGCTACAGCTAAGCTTGATGCAAATGGTCTAAAGATCACAGCTCAAGTTAAGAATGGTGGTTCTATCATCGAAACCGATCCAAATGCTAAGGCATTCGACATCGATGTTGAAATTACAATCAAACCAGATGGCTTCAAGTATGGTGTTGCTGAAGAACCATTCCCACAAGCTTAATCGAATCAATCAATATTGATCAACTAGACTCTCTACCTCGGTAGGGAGTCTTTTTATATATCCGCAATAAGAGCGTCCCTTATGGTAAGGGGAGCTGTCTAGTCCAAAGCGATAGCGACGACTAGACTGAAGGGACTAAGAAAAGCCAAGTCGGCTTAACAATCCCTATCGGCTTGCTCGCACTTTGTTACCGCAAGTCACTTCGCTTGCTAAGGGGCAGTCTTAATAAGGATATTGCTTCGCAAATGATGACAATCCCTCAGTCACACTCCACATTCGTTTCGTGCGACAGCCCCCGCTGCACCAAGGCGGCCTTTTTATAAGGATACAACCCCTTCTCTCAAAACTTATCATTTTATTCCTCGTTACATACTTTTTACAATTACATGTATTTTACACTTGCTTTTACCCAAACTAGCCATAAATGACAAATATCGACATTTCGTAACTTGCTCAAATAATAGAGGGTTATTCTCGCAATTTTCTTTGGACAAGTTGGTCGATTTGTCCAATGACAAGGAGGGAAGCTAGCACTATAATATGGGTAGAAGGAGGGTGCGTATGGAAAAGATTATCGAAACCGAAACCTTGCAAGAAGAGTTGCAAGAGAACAGCAAAAAGCATTTTACGATATATGGCGTAGAGTTCGTGTACTTGTTCTTTTTGGGCATAGGTATGGCGTTCTTGGGCTGGTTGGCAGAGAACACATTCAAGTTTTTTGCGAGCGGAACAGTAGACAGCAGATTCCATATATTCCCATTCTTGTCGCCATATATGTTGGTCGTGTTCGCATATCACATACTTTTGCGTGACCCAGACGACCCTGCATGTTTTGGCAGAAAGCTTTTTAAGCGTATCGATACCAAGCGAAAAGTTGGTATGCGTGCGGCAATGTGGCTGTTGATGTGCTGTATGGTATTCGTGGGAGAGTTCGTCATCGGCAACTTGTGGGATATCTTGTTCGGTGTCCAATTGTGGCACTACACCTCAGCATTGACCGTCACTCAGTATGCAGGAGTGTTCCAAGCGCTAGGATACGGCACAGGGGCATACCTGATATTCGTGTTCTTGTACAAGCCAGCACTAAAATGGGCGACCGAAAAAGTGCCTTTCAATGTAGCCAAAACTATTGATATAGCACTCGGCAGTTTGATAATTTTGGACAGCTTGTTTATGGTGATATGTATCATCTGCTTCCACAAAGCACCAATGTATTGGACAATCCATTTTTGGTAAAATAGTCATAACTCAGGGGATTTTTCCCCAATCATAACTCCAAATGGCGAAAGCCAACCCTACCCTAAAAAAGAGTCGAGCCTACAAAGCTTGGCTCTTTTTTTTGCTTAACAAGCCCTCAGTATGATAAAGAAATCCGCTGAAAAGACTGTCCCTTAGATAAGGGAAAGTGGATTGCGGAAACGAAGTGAGAGCAAGCCGAAAGGGATTGATAAGCCAAGATGGTTACTTATCCCCTCAGTCTAGCAGTCGCAAGGCTTTGTGCTAGACAGCTCCCCTTACCATAAGGGGCGCTCACAACAAGGATAGTTGCTGTCGCAAAATGGTGGACAATCCCTCCCCCCAACATATTGTATGTGGGGATTTTCTTGCCCACTATTTGTGAAAGAAATCGCAAATTTGAAGATTTTGAAGAATTTGGAAGTGATATGTGGCAGGATAAGTCAAAAATAATAGGTGGGAAGAGTAGAAGAAAACTCAAAAAACTCGATACATATCGCACGTTTTTGGAAAATCAGCTTCAAAGCGGAAGAGCAGGAGAAAGCAAACGAATGAGGGGATAAAAAGGTAAAATGATTTGAACAATAGACAATATACGGCTAAATATAGCTCAAAAATGGTGATAAAGCCGATACATATAGTATACTAAAATAAAAAGCATATTGACACCATATAAAATTTGTATTAAAATATCATTGTAAGCATATATTTAGGACGTATTTGCTACACTTGGGGGTTTTATGGCTGTAAAAAAATCGGCAACCAAGCCGATATCATACTTTTATAATCCGTTCTACAAGGGCACAAGTGAGTTGCGCTATGTAGAAGTTTGGCAAGTGCTTGAAGACGAAGTGCTTGGCAAGTTGTACCCATGGCAATATACGGTGGGAGCGACTGCCAGCAAGCGTATTGAGGCACTTAATTTTATTGCTTTGGCACAATTCCAAAAGGACACCGCCAAATTCCCAAATGTAAAATTCATCTACAAATTGTCCACTCGCTTGCTCGAAGAGAACAACATTCAAAGATTGCGTGGGTTCGTGGGCAAAGGCTTGATTATGTGCTTCGACATCTACAACCTAGAAAAAATGGGCGAAAAAGATGCCTTGATGGGACTCAATTTCCTTGTCAAAGCAGGAGCGCACATCATGATAGAGGGCATAGCTCGTGCGCCAATCGAGTTGCTCACCAAGTACCCTGCAGAATACTTTTTGCTTGACTATCGCTACTACAACGAGGGCAATGCAGGCGTGTTGGGTATGGTAAAACAACTTGCCGATCACCAAAATGTCAAACTCGCCGTGTGCAATGTCAACAATGATACCAACATAGGAATGTTCACCGACCTAGGTATCGACGTGCTAAGCGGAACATCTTTGGTCAAACCAAGGAAAAGACTGGACAACATTATGGGTGTAGAATAGGGATAACAATCCATATAAAAGAGCGTCCCTTATGGTAAGGGAAGCTGTTTTGCGA
>CAMFVQ010000055.1 GCA_945992255.1 uncultured Clostridia bacterium | reverse complement strand
GTGTTGCACTTCGCTTGACAATTTACTAATATAATAAAAACAAGGGGGTATATTATGGAAAAGATAGAATATAACGGCGATACTTTTTATTATGCGAAAGGAAAGCTATACGACTCATCGTTTATTGAAGTGCCATCGAATATTTCATATCCTATTTTGACAAAGCGATTTGAAAACATAGATTGCTCCAATTATGGCGAAGATGAGTTCTTGGAGCTGTTGAGAGAAGTAAAAAATGCAGGAGCATATCAAAAGTGTGTTGACTTGATTTTTGATGTTGGCTTTGTGCGATTCCAAAAATCGAAGTCGTTTTTGTCGGTGATGTTTCCTATGGTGACCAGCTGTTATAGAAGTATGCACAAGCCCGAGAAAGCAATAGAATTTTGGCAAGAGAACAAAGACAAATATGCAATGGCATCAATATCATTTTTGACTTCACTAGCTGCAGCATATTGTGATATGGAAGATTATGAACAAGCAAAACACTTTGCAGACCAAGCATATAGCTTGCAGGGTGGATATCAGGGATATATGACAGAGTTGTCACTTGTGTATGAACGAATAAGAAAAGAAACAGAAACTTTGAAAAAATAGCCGAGCTTTTTAGCCCGGCTATAAGTTTTTTTATCTATTTACAATAACACCAAAATAGGTATTTGAGAAGAAGTATACGCATCCTAAATTGTTATTAGGGTGCGTACAGCTCCCTTTTGGTGAAGCATAAGGGATTCGAACCCCTGACCTTTGCGTCCGTAGCGCAACGCTCTATCCAGCTGAGCTAATGCTCCATTGCTTATATATTATAGTTTTTTGGGGTGGGTTTGTCAATAAGAATTTAGTATTTTTCCAAAAAGTATAAAATGTGGGCAAAAAATGGGCGAAAAATGGGGTAAAGATAAAATCATCGCTAAGCAAAAGGTGCGTACAAACTACTGCAAGCTATTCACATTTGCGAAGTTGGGGATTGGTAAAATGGCAAAGATAGAATTGTCACCAAGCAAAAGGTGCGTACAAACTACTGCAAGCTGTTCACATTTGCGAAGTTGTAAAATTGAAAATTGGGAATGATAAATTGCTGGTGATTGATGGCATTTACCAAATTGTGGGAATATAAATCATCGTTGCTTGTTGTGATTGCAAGAAGTAAAATGGCATAATGATAAATTGTAGTGCACAACAAGACACTGCCGAGAAATAGACTTTTGCTTATAACTAATTAAATAGCGGTGTGACGACAAAGCCCTGCATTGGGGGGATTTTGCTTTGTGACTGGAATAAATGTTGGTGTGCAACAAAACATTGCCCCAACGCAAGATTGTTCTCTGACAACAGCATATCAAGATGTTATCGATTGGGCATGAGGAAGTCTAGAAAATCTTGTTTATCTTTTTATTTTGTTATTGAAAATGTATAAAAGGTATGATAGAATAGTTGTAAGAGGGAAAATTATGTTAAAATTGTTGATACTTGATGATGACAAGGAGCTACTCAGCAATCTTGAGAGAGAGCTTGGGGTAGAATATGATGTCACCATATCGAATGATGGCAATGAGGCTTTGGCGTTGGTGGACAACAAGAAGTTTGATTGTGCAATCATTGATATAGTTATGCCGCAAATCAACGGCTATGAATTTTGCAGAAGTCTGAGAGATAAGACTGATTGTACTATTATTTTTATGTCGTGCTTGACTGAGGCAGAGACAGTGTCCAAGTGCTTCGAGCTGGGGGCAGATGACTTTGTGAGCAAGCCATTTAGCTATGGCGAACTCAAAGCTCGTATCAATGCTAGAGCGCAAGCCAATCCGAATGCAGAACTTAAATTTGGCGATTTGGTCATTGACAAAAGTCGCAACAGGGCGACCTATCAAAAAACACCAATCGTGTTGACCAACATTGAGTTCGATTTGTTGTATTTCTTGGCATCGCACCCAGATGAGCCGTACAACAAAGATGAGCTTTATCATCAAATTTGGAAACAAGCAGCACTCGACAGCACACACACTGTGCAAGCACACATTTTTACTTTGCGTAAAAAATTGCAAGAAAAAACTTCCAAAGACTACATAACTACATTTTGGAAGAAAGGCTATTTTTTCAATTCTAAGGCATAATAATTATGAAATTTAGGAGCAAACACTCAACAAAATTTAGAAGCCGTGACTTCAAGTCAAGCATAAGCTTTCCGCTGTGGCTACTTTTTACAATGTTGGTGGTTGCTCTTTTTTGTTGCGTTTTTTTGTATGACAACACTTTGATAAGGAAAGATAATTCCACTTTTGACTATGAGGACAATCATCTTTATTTGTCCAACAAGTCGGCGCTAGAAGAGCCTATAGCTCTCACACATTGGGTTTTCTATCCCAATTGCAAGACTTATGAAGAATATCTAGAGAGACACGACGGCGTGCTTGTCAATATCTTTGACCTCCAATATGACGGATTGGAAAAGGATGGAATAAGCATGGGTGCTTATGTGCTCACTATTCACAATGCTTCCAGTGCAAAAAATATGGTTTTCAACCTCTATATCCCTGCAATCAACAGTGCAAGTTGGGTATTTGTAGGCGGTGAATATATGATTGGTGCAGGAGATGTGGGCGACCACTATCAAGAATATGCAATCAATCAACAAATCACAATCAGTGTAGAAGACCAAAAAGAAATAGTCATTTTTGCCGAAAATGAACAATATTTTCGAGGCGGTCTTATCAATCCGCCACTCATCGCAAAAAGCGGTCATATCGTGGGTATATCCAATGTAAGAATGATGATTACGCTTGGCGTTATGCTCTATTCGCTTTTCCTATGTGCAGTAGGATTTTGGGTGTTTGGTGCTTCCAAAGACAAAATTTATCTATGGTTCGGCATCATGTGTATCACGTTTGCGGTGGCGGTAAGTGATGGCTTGTTTATGGACGTTGGCACAAGTCTTATTTGGGCAAAAGAAATCATTCTGAAATCTGCTTGGGCAATGTGGGGCATGTATCTTGTTATGGCTTGCACGACGCTCATTAGCCGAAACAAAGTGTCCTTAGTTGCCCAATATTGTGCCATAGCACTCAATGCGATTTTGCTGATTTTGATATGTTTAGTCAGCCCATTTACCTCTCGATTAAATGATGCAATCCAAATGTACAACTATATTGTCATGGTGTGCAATATCGTGTATCTGTGCATTTTTGCAGGCATCAACTTTGCCAAAACCGGCAAAAACTTTATGATACTTGTCGCATCGACAACCGGACTCGTGGGATTGGTTTTCCAATACTGCATATATGAAAAATATTTGCCTATGTACACGATGTCGCCATACCGATTCAGCTGTTTTTTTATGCTGGTGTTGATATCAGTCAAAGCTGCCGAGCAAGCCGTGTTGATATCCAAACGAAATCTTCAATTCAATGCCAATTTGGTGCAAGAAGTAGAAAAGCGTACCAAAAAAATTGAGTCATTGCTCCAAGAGCGTAAAGAGTTTACATCTATGGTTGCCCACGACCTCAAAGCGCCACTTGCATCTATCAAAATGATGCTCAGCTATCGCAATGCTTCCCACCAAGATATCGATGCAATGGACAAAATGATCAACAACATCGACCTAAAAATCATGGCAATGACAGACAACTTGACCACACTTCAGAACTTCAACGCTATCGATATGAAGAACGAAGAATACCAAATTGTTGAAGTGGGCGAGCTTTTGAAAGGTATATGCGACTTCATCGAAATGGACGCAAATGCCGAGGGTATAGAACTCAAATTCAAACAGCAAAAACGCAAAATGTATATCAAAGCACCAGTGAACAAATTTACACGTGCTATGGAAAATATCATTTTCAACGCCATATCTTTCTGCCAAGAAAACGACAAAATCACTGTCAGCTACACTCGCAAAATCAATGTGGTGGAAATCACTGTGTCGGACACTGGTTGTGGCATATCGCCTCGTGCTTTGCCTCATATTTTCGACAAATTCTATACCGACCGCAGCAATTCTTCTGCCGTGTTCAAGAGCGATGGATTGGGACTATATTTTGTAAAAATCTTGATAGAAGAAATGGGCGGTAGCGTCTATGCCAATTCTTGGTTGCAAGTGGGTACGGATATCAAAATGGATATTCCTGAAGTAGAAGGACCTGAGGTATAAAAAAATATTGTACCTAGTCATAATATGTGATATAATAATAAATACAGAAACAAACAATGGAGTACAAAAATGGTAAAAATCGACAATGTAAACTATAAACAATTCGGCAATTGTTGCCGCATTTCCAACGGCAAATATGAACTTTTGGTGACCACCGACCTAGGACCTAGAGTGATTTTTTATGGCAAAGTGGGCGGCGAAAATATTATGTATGAAGATATCGAGGACCTCATCAACAAGGATGGCGAATTCTTTGACAAAAATCTCCCTGGCAAGGGTGCTTGGCATATCTATGGCGGACACAGACTTTGGAAGTCACCTGAATATATGGATACATACTATCCTGACAACGAGAAAGTAAATGTAGGACTTTTGGACAATGGGGCAGTGTTTACTTCCAACCCAGAAATCACCACTGGTATCCAAAAGTCTATCAAAATCACCATGCATGATGATGGCAAGGTAGAACTTGTGCATAGCTTTACCAACGTGGCAAAGAGTGTAAGTCCAGCTATCTCTATGTGGGGCTTGACAGTGCTAGATAAGGGCGCTAAGGCTTATATTCCACTATCCCAAGAAGATACAGGATTTTTGGCAAACAGAAATCTAGTTTTGTGGCCATATACTGACATCAAAGATGAAAGACTTGCTATTGAAAACAATGTGGTAACACTCACCCAAAAGAACATTGCCCAACCTATCAAGATTGGCACAAGTATCAAACAAGGCGTAGAAGTCATCACCAAAGGCTTGAAATTTAGCCTTGGCTTTGACTACCTCGAAGGTGAGAGATACCCTGACTTTGAGTGCAATGTCGAGAGCTATACCAACAACATTATGCTCGAGATAGAAACTCTAAGTCCTCTATATACTCTCCAACCTGGCGAGTGTAAGACTCACATCGAAAGATGGAATCTAGAAGAAATTTAAGGATTTGAGATGAAAAAGATTGGAAAAACAACAATATTGATAGCGGTGGTTGTAATGGTCGTGTTGTCTTTGACAGGTTGTTCGCTCATCGGAGATACCATAGGCAATGCTGCCACTCCTACAAAAAAATATCAAATTGACATCACCAATATGCAAGGCATAGGGGTGGCGGAAGTCGTGGGCAACAACATAGCCAATGCTTGTGTGCAAATCGTGACCAACGCTCATAGTGCAGGTGCAGGCTTTTTGGTGACCAGTAGTGGATATGTTGTTACCAATCATCACGTAGTCAAGAATGCAACAATGATACAAGTCACCGTATGCGACAAAGACTATACTGCAGTAAATGTCGTGGCGAGTGACGAAGCGCTCGATATTGCTATTCTCAAAATATCAACTCCAGGAATTCAGTTCGACTACTTGAAGTTTGCGGAAGATAAAAGGCTTAATTATGGACAAAGTTGTTTTACAATGGGCAACCCAGCAGGTAAAGGTTTGATTTTTGCCGCTGCTATTGTGTCCAATCCGGCACTAAAACTCAAAGAGGAAGACAAATACAGCTCGATTTTCCTTGATTGCAATATCAATCATGGCAACAGCGGTGGTGTGTTGGTCAACAACCAAAGTCAAGTGGTGGGTATGATTTATGGCAGAGTAGAGAGCAACAGCAAACCAAACGACATCTATGGAATGGGATTGGCAATACCTGCAAAGGTCATCAAAGAATATCTACAACAAAACAATGTGTCGTTCGAAGAGTTCAAAGCAGATGGCACGACAACTGGCAATGTATCTACCGATACTGATAAACCAAACGCAGAGGATAAACCAAGTACTGAAGATAAGCCAAACACGGAAGACAAACCAAGTGTGGAAGATAAACCAAGCACGGAGGTCAAACCGCCTGCTGATGACAAAGTTGTAGAACAAGAAAAGCAGTAAAAACTCGATACATATCGCCAAAATTAGCATGATGAATGCTCATTTTTTATCAGTTATTTTGTTCAAAGTGGTGTGGAAAAAGAACGCCAAGATGAAAAAAGACGTAAATGCGTCTTTTTGGTGTCAACATATTGTGTTGTGAAACAAGAATGTACGAATGTAGCTTAGTTAGATTTTGTCATCAACACTTGAAGTGCTTGTGGAGTTGGATTGTGATGATATGAAGTTGGGGGATAGGAAAAAATAAAAACCTATCAAAGACAGCAATGGCAAAAAGTAGAGTGTAAGGTCGAATTTTTGGAGTGTTGTCAACACGATTTTGGAGTGTTCGCCATCTTTTACAAGGCTGTCTGAAAATGAGTGGAGATATTCAAAAGTGTATGCCCCACGACAAACAAGCCCAAGTGATACAAGAGTTACCAGTGCCAAAGAACAAACGGCGATGATAGATTTGCACAGCTGTGACTTTGACTTTGGAAAGTCGAGCGACATAGCCGAGGTGTCCACCTTCATACAAGATAGCAGTGGCAAAACGAATTTTGCACGAGTAAAATAAAGCACGGCAACAGAGATGAGCAGCATTATGCCCACTGTCAAGCTTGCGATTGGGCAAAGATAGACAAGTGCAAAGCAAAGTCCACCGCCTATGCCGAGCAGTTGGGATATTTTGGTTGATATGGATATGTTGGTTGATGTGTTTTCCATACACTCAGTATATCAAAAAGATTTTTTATAATCAACAATATGCCAAAAATATAAATGGCAGATTGACTAAATATACAAAAAATGTTATTATAATAAAAGTAAGTTAAAGAAATTAAGGAGCAGTTGTGAGTAGTTTTCCAGTCAATCCCCAACCAATCTCAGCCAATGAAGCAAGACAAATGAGTCCGCTTGTGCTTGCGTTTGTGGGCGACAGCGTGCATACTTTGTGGGTGAGGCAAACTTTGATTACTACTGCTACTATGCGACCTAATGCTTTGCACAAACAAGTATCCGACATGGTCAAAGCCGCTGCTCAGGCAGAACAAATGCAATCAATGCTAGGCGAGTTGACTGAGGAAGAAATGGATATCTATCATCGTGGGCGCAATGCCAAAGTGCATACCATTGCAAAGAATGCTTCCGTGGCAGACTACAAGCAAGCAACTGCACTAGAATGTTTGGTAGGATATCTTTATTTGACTGGACAAAACCAAAGACTAGAACAACTTTTTAGGAGATAAATTATGGCACAAGTTAGACCAAAAGTAGAATTGTTGAAATATACACCAGACCCAGAACAAGTGATTGCACTCGCAGCAAAGCTTTGTTATAGCGATGCCACTATCGAAGACTTAAAAGACGGCGTAGAGAGCAAAGATGTATCCAAGTTCATTGCTCGCCTATCTTCATTTGGACATATGTCACCATTCGAGCATGCAAGTTTTACTTTTGGTATCGAAGGTGTTTCTCGTAGCTTACTTGCTCAAATTACTCGCCATAGAGTGGCAAGTTTTAGTGTAAAATCCCAAAGATATGTTTCTGCCAACAACGAGGGTGAAGTGTTCAACTATGTCATTCCACCAAGTATCGAAGAGCTTGGCGAAGAGGCTGTCGAGAAGTACAAAAACCAAATGGCTACCATGCAAGAGTGGTACAACGAGTGGCAACAAGAGTTGGGTGGAGCTTGCGAAAAGTCCAACGAAGACGCTCGTTTTGTATTGCCTAATGCAGCAGAAACCAAAATGGTGGTGACAATGAACGCAAGAGAGTTGCAACACTTTTTCCACCTAAGATGTTGCAATCGTGCCCAATGGGAAATAAGAGATGTGGCTTGGCAAATGCTAGCACTTGTGTTGGAAGTTGCACCAAATATTTTCTGCAACAGCGGACCTAGCTGTTTGGCTGGACCTTGCACCGAAGGCAAAATGTCTTGCGGTAAGGTGGCTGAGATGAGAGAAAAACAACAAGCATTGAAAAATGAAAAAGAATAATGAAGGAAAAATAAATATCAAAAATGATGATGACCTTGTCTATTTGACCAAAATCCGAAAGGGCGATATGCAAGCCTTGGAAGAGTTGGTGGTCAGATACCGCATTGTCATCGACTATATCATCAACAGCAAAGAATTGTTCTTGCCGGGTGGCTCGAAAGAAGACTTGTTTCAAGAAGGATATATTGGGTTGATGAAGGCTATCAGCGGTTTTGATATCCAGTCCAAGTCGAGCTTTTATAGCTATGCTTACAGCTGTATATCCAACAAGATTTTCGACAGCATCAAAGCTAGCCATGCCAACAAAAATTCTATGCTTACCGACAGCGAAGAGTTGGATGCAGGTATGCAAGTGGGCGATAGCAGCACACCAGAAGATATTGTTATCAAGCAAGACACGTTGGAGATGATTGCCAAAGAACTTCAAAGCAGTTTGTCGGAATTTGAAGTGCAAGTCTTTGGAAAATACCTTAACGGAATGTCATACAACGACATAGCAACTGAGATGAACAAACCAGTCAAGACCATTGACAACACCTTGCAAAAAATCAAGAAAAAACTTAAAGAAATGGCGTCGTTGTTATATTAAGCAATGGACAAAGAAAAGAGGACAACAATAGTTGCCCTCTATTTTATTTTTGGAGATATGTTTCGACTTTTTGGATAGTATCAAGTGTGATTTTGTCGACCAAATCAAAGTCGATATGTGGGCGATATAGGACTTCTATCTCGTGATGAATGTTGCTTGCTTTGGCAAGCTCTCTGGTGGCATATTCGAGCAGTCTATGTTGGTTGAAGTCGAGTGAAGAAATGAAGTCTTGTTTGTCGCAAGTTAGGCTGTCGGTGAAAGTTATCTCTTCACAGTCAGTCGAAGTCCAATTGGGATTGGTGGTGATACAAAAACTAGCAGTTTCCAAAGCACCAACAAAAGCCGTAGACAGCGGACAAAAATATTTGCGACAATCAATTCCAGAGTAGTCTAGCAGTTTTGCCAATACTGATAGAGTATAATAATTGGCATATTGGGAGCCTTGCAATGTGTATAGCTTTTTGTGAAAAGTCGCAGGCAGATATGTTTTGCCTAGCTGAGTATATGCCCCTACAAAAAGAGAACGAGCCGAGATAGACAAATCGCTTGTGGGTAAAAGCTCTGTGCAAAGCTTGAAGATTTTGCTTTTGTCTACACAAGATGCAAAAAAATCATAGGCAGCAACAAAAGACTTTTTGGCAAGTCTGAGATAGTGATAAGCATAATCGAAGTGCTGTTTTTTGAGTGCGATAAGTTCCAAAAGTTGGGGGCGAATTTGACTTGCCGATGAGCGTAGACAAGGCGACATATCAATCAAAAAGTCATTGCAACCAAGATATGTTGGTTCGATAGCGTGCGGACAAGTGCCATCTACCAAGCTTACACGACCGCCTGCAAGGCTGAGTCCGTCGAGGCTGTTGGTGTCAGATGAGCAGTTGAAAAAGTCAACATCAATGTTGTCGAATGTGCTTGCAATCTTTTTGAGCAAGGTACTTTTGCCCATACCTGAGCCACCTTTGATGATAAAATAAGCATTGCAAGTGTGGCGATCAACGATTTGGTCATAAAAATTGACAAAGTTGTCCCCAGTATTTGCCCCTGCAAAAAAATTGTTTTGGCATCTTTTCATACACAATTACTCCTTGATTTTCATAGTATAAGTATATTGTATCCAATCAAAAAATATGAGGGAAGTATGATTGTTGTAGATTGTTGCGAACAAAGAAATATGCTGTTGCTTGACCTGCTCCAAGAGAGCGGTAGAGTGGCGATGAGTCTTGAAGAGTATATGGAGAGAGGTCATAGGTGTGATATAGATTTGGTGTTGGCAGTAGGCTCGAAATTGCCTCTCCAACTTTCAAGCCTTGTGGAGCGAAAAAGTCGAGTGTTTTATTTGGTAAACAATGAGGGCTTAGATAGGCTAGAATGCTCCAAAATACACCTACTAAAAGTGCCAAGTTTCGTGACAGCCAACTCTTACCTTACCGCCGAGGGAGCGTTGGGATTGGTCATAACCAATACGGATATAGCATTGAAAGATGCCAACGTTTGTGTGACAGGGTGGGGGTATCTTGCCAAAGAATGTGTGAAAATGATAGGCAAGCTGAGCGGTAGTTTGACCGTGATGGCTCGCTCACGAACAGCAAGAGAACAAGCGAAACAGCTAGGATATAGGGCGGTGGATATAAGCGATGAGCTGAGCGAGTTCGACATAATCATCAACACGATTCCTGCCAAGATTTTTGGAGAGCCAAAGCTTAAACAAGGCGTGTTTATTCTAGAGCTTGCTAGCAAGATTTATCCGTTCGACTATGATGATTTTGGGGAAAATGTTCGATACCTTATCGCCAAGGCAGTGCCAAGCAAGATGTCAAGCAGGTCAGCGGCACGGCTTTTGATGGATACAATAATCGCTTACAAGGAGTAGGTTATGCAACTTGAAAACAAGAAAATTGGAGTGGCAATTACAGGTTCTTTTTGCACTTTATCCAAATGTTTGAAAGTGCTAGAAGACTTGAAAAATAGAGGAGCAAATGTCCAAGCGATTTTGTCCGAAAATGTTGCAAGTATGGACACTCGCTTTGGAGAGGCGGAGGTGTTCCGAAAAAAGGTGGAGGAAATCACAGGGAACAAGTGTTGGACTAGTATCGCCGAAGTGGAAAAGATTGGACCAAAGAAGTTACTTGATGCGTTGGCTGTCGTGCCTTGTACAGGCAACACGCTGTCCAAGCTGTGCTACGGCATAACAGACACTTCGGTTACTATGGCATGCAAAGCACACCTGAGGAATGATAGGGCGGTGGTGATAGCAATATCGACCAACGATGGGCTGAGTAACAGCGCCAAAAATCTTGGGCAAATGTTGACTAGGAAGAATGTATACTTCGTGCCGTTCGGTCAAGATGATTGGCAGAACAAAGCATGTTCTTTGGTGGCGGACTTTGACAAGTGCGTGGACACAATTGAGCTTGCTTTGGAGGGGCAACAAATCCAGCCGTTGTTGCTGAGATAGCTAAAAAGTCGATACGTATCGAGAAAATTGCAGAAAACGGCTAGCAGCAACGGAAAAGCTTCCCCTAAACAAGGGGGAAGCTTTTTATAAGGATAGTTGCTTTGTAAATAGGTGGACAATCCCTCAGTCACACTCCACATTCGTTTCGTGCGACAGCCCCCTTTACACAAGGCGGCCGTTTTCAATGGATATTTATTATCAATAGAAGAGAGCGTCCCTTGTTGAAAGGGAAGCTGTCCAGCACAAAGCAAAGAGGCTGTTGGACTGAAGGGATAAGAATTGTTGCATATTGCATATTGAAAATGATACACAGCTATGATATAATCATACTAGAAAAACTAGGGGGAAAACTAGTATGCAAAAAGAAATTGTAGAGAAAGCAAAATTGCTCGATGAGCAAGGTAACATTGCCACACCGGGATATGCCAAAACTTATATGTTGGGGTATGACAGAGCCGACATCAAAGCCAAGAAAAGTCGTATCAAAGAATGGGATTATTTTTATATTCAAGCAGGCGACTATGCGTTGTGTTTGACAGTGGCAGATATGGGCTATGTGGGTGCAATCAGTGCTACCGTTATGGACTTTGTGACACCTAGCCAAGTCACCCAAAGTGCGGTTTGCTTGTTCCCAATGGGCAAGTACAAAATGCCTCCTACACCTGAGAGGGGCGACATCACTGCCAAAGCAGGCAAAGCGGAAATCACTATTACCAATGACGGCAAGCAAAGACACCTTGTGGGCAAATACCCAAAATTCGACAACGGCAAAGAGCTCCGATTCGATGTGGTCATTGACCAATTCCCAAAGGAATATATGTTCATAGCGACTCCGTTCGACACCCCAAAATACTTTTATTACAACTGCAAGCTCAACTGCATGAGAGCCAACGGCAAGTTTTGGGTGGGCGACAGAGAATACCTTATAGAAGACCAACTTGCAACGCTCGATTGGGGCAGAGGTGTGTGGACTTATGACAACACATGGTATTGGGGAAGTTTGCAAACTCGCTTAGAAGATGGCTCGTTGTTTGGGTTCAACCTTGGATATGGCTTTGGCAATACTTCGGCTGCCAGCGAAAATATGCTCTTCTACAATGGCACTTCGCACAAGCTAGAAGATGTGACATTCCATATCCCGGGCGACAATACCAAGGATATTGACTATATGAAAGAGTGGAAATTCACTTCATCGGATGGCAGGTTGGAGATGAGTTTCAAGCCTATCATTGACAGATATGCGCCATTCGACTTGAAAGTTATGTGCATGATACCTCATCAAGTTTTCGGATTGTTCAGCGGAAAAGCCGTGCTAGATGATGGCAAAGAAATAATACTAAAAGATGTACTCGGATTCGCCGAAAAGGTACACAACAAGTGGTAAAATGACAAAGTGTGATTGTTGCCCTAGATATTGCAATGTGGACAGAGCCACCCAAAAAGGCTATTGCGGAATGGGTGATACTTTGTCGCTCGCCAAAGTTCAAGCCCACCATTGGGAAGAACCGTTCATCAGCGGACAAAATGGAAGCGGTACTATATTTTTTAGTGGTTGCAACCTCAGATGTGTGTTTTGCCAAAACTATGATGTGTCAAGGGGATATGGAAAACAAATATCCGTGGCAAGGCTTGCGGACATTTTCAAAGAGCTAGAAGATATGGGGGTGCACAACATAAACCTTGTCACAGCCACTCACTTTGTGCCACAGATTGTGGAGGCGGTGGAGATTTATCGCCCAAGCCTGCCTATTGTATATAATTGTGGCGGTTATGAGAGCCGAGAAAATCTCGACAGACTTGATGGAATAGTGGACATTTATTTGCCTGATATGAAGTACAGCGACAATGCCTTGGCAATGAAATATAGCCGAGTGGGCGACTACTTTGAAAGGGCATGCGAAAGCATAGAAATTATGCAAAAGCAAGTGGGTACAAGTGAGATTGTAGATGGCATAATGCGTAAGGGTATGAGCGTTAGACACCTTGTATTACCCAATGCTTTGGACAATACATACGGCGTGCTAGACTGGCTCTCTAAGCACTTGGACAAGTCGCACTATGTGTCACTGATGGGGCAATATTGTCCTTGTGGCAAGGCGAGTGAGTATGAGGAAATTGCTCGTAAACTAAAACCTATCGAGTACAAGTTGGCGATGAATAGAGCTGTCAAGTTGGGATTGGAAAATGTGCTTGTGCAAGAGCTGGATAGTGCAAGCGGAGAATACATTCCAAGCTTTGATTTGGGAGGTGTGTGATGAACGAAAAAACTATCGAAAAAGCAATACGTGTGATGAAAAATGCTTACAATCCCTATTCTCATTATGCGGTAGGGTGCGTGTTGATTGCCGACAGCGGCAAGGAATATGTTGGCTGTAATGTAGAGAATGCAAGCTATGGTGCAACCCTGTGTGCAGAGCGAGTAGCACTTGGGAATGCAATCAGTCAAGGCGAGAGAAAATTCGAGGAAATTGTGTTGGTATCAAGCGGTGAGAGCTTGCCAATTCCGTGCGGAATATGCAGACAAATGCTCAGTGAGTTTGGTGATATGCGAGTGTTGGCAATCAACAACCTAGGCGATAGACAATCATGTATGCTGAGCGAGTTGTTGCCCATGGCATTCAAGTTGGAAAAATAAATATCAAAACCTAATCAATACAAAAGTTATGTAAATCGACTATCCCAAAAAGTGGCGCAATGCCACTTTTTGTTTTCGGCTCCGACAAATTGTCCACAAGTTACGCCTTGCCACATCGGACATATCAATGATTATCATCAAGATATATTGTCCCAAAAGCTGTGATATGATGTGCAGGGGAGTTAGTGGGAGCTGTGTTTGTCCTTGCCTGTAGGGCTAGGGTGAGCATTATGCACGCTTCCGTTGTGGAAAGAGCTGTAGAGCATATCTTGAAAATAATATATGCCGTTCGCTTCATCTTTTAGACTTTTAGTCAAATTCTGCTCATCAATTTGGCGAGCAGAGGACTTATTTTTGCAATGTTTGTTTTTGTTTTTCATAGTTCACCTTGACATTATGGTGTGAAAATCTTGTTGATATATACGATTTTATTGAAAAAATTCTTACAAAATGTTATGATATAGCTATGAATAAAGGCGATATTTTGGAAATTGAGATAGTATCCACCGGCATGAACGGCGAGGGCGTTGCGAGAGTGGACAACAAGGTGTTATTCGTATCACGTACTTTGGTGGGCGAAAAGGCAAGGGTGCAAATCACCGAATGTAAGAAAAACTTTTGCAATGCAAAGGTTATCAAGTTGCTCTCTAGCTCCAAAGAGCGAGTAGAACCAGTGTGTCCTATTTATTTTAGGTGCGGTGGTTGTGAACTACAACATATCAATTATGAGAGCCAACTGGCAATCAAGCGTAAAAATGTAAGTAATTGTTTGCGTAAGGAGCTTGGAGAAGATATCCAAGTTTTGCCGACAATCCCAAGTCCAAAAACTTTGGCATACCGCAACAAAATCCAATTGCCAATCGCTGTGGAGAACGGCAAAATCGTGGTTGGATATTTCAAACAATCTTCTCACAAAGTTGTGCCATTGGTCAAGACAGACAGTCTAGAATATGGCGATTGTCCGCTGTGCAGCCGTGATATGCAAGCAGTGGTTGATATCTTTGTAGATTGGGCAAACAAATACAACTTGTCTGTGTATGATGAGAGCAAACACAAGGGGCTTCTCAGACATTTTTGTGTCCGCAAAGTGGGAGATAGCTATGCAATCGTGGTAGTTATCAACGGCAAAGTTTTGCCTCACCAAGACAAGCTTATACAAGCATTTTGTGGATATGGTTTGAGTTTTTCGCTGTATTTGTCAATCAATACCGACCGCACCAACGTGATTTATGGCAAGCAAATGCTTACTTTGTATGGGGCTGATACACTGCAAGACAATATCCTCGGTGTGGTGGCTGAGGTGTCTCCGCTTTCGTTTATGCAAATCAACAATGATATCCGTGATATGATTTATTCTCGTGTCCAAGATATTATCAAACAAAATGCTCACTCTGTGGTGTTCGACTTGTTCAGTGGCGTGGGGGTTTTGTCCAACATTTTTGCCAAATATAGTGACAAGGTAGTGGGCATAGAGATCGTGGAAGATGCTGTACGCAATGCGGACAGATTGGCACAGCTCAACGGCAACGCTGGCAAGATAACCAATATTTGCGGTGACGTCACTCAAGAACTCGGTAAGGCTATGGCAAAACTTCAAGGCGAAAACTTGCAAGATAGTATCGTGGTAATCGACCCTCCTCGCAAGGGCTGTACGCAAGTGACGCTCGACAGTATTGTATCCGCTCGCCCAAACAAAATAGTCTATATAAGTTGCAATCCTGCCACACTTGCAAGGGACTTGAAAACTTTGACAGCCGACTATTCACTCGATTGGGTTCAGCCTTATGATATGTTCCCTATGACCAGTCACGTGGAGACAGTAGTTCTGTTGTCAAAGGTATGCAAGTAAAAGTGTGAAAAGGCTTGAATTCAAGACTCTTCTTAGAGGGTAAATACAGTGAAATAGATTGGATAAGATTCAGGGATTGCTGTTCAGCAGATAAAAACGAGTAATGAGTGAGGTAAATCATGGCATACGAAAAGAAAAGTATTAGAGCAATAATAGATGATATAAATAGTAGAAGAGTGTACCTCCCTGCTATTCAAAGAAAATATGTGTGGGATGATTCACAGATTACTAGACTGATGGATTCTATCATGCTTGGGTATCCTATTGGAACTTTTCTCTTTTGGAAAGTTAAGAAGACTATCGTTAACCAAAAAGATTATTCAATGTATGAATTTATAAAAGATTACCATGAGCGTGACATGTTTAAGAATCTGTCAGCGCCACAGCCATTTACGGTTGGTAATGCAGATGAAACAATATGGGCAGTTTTAGATGGACAGCAGAGATTAACTTCTCTATACATAGCCTTGCAGGGAAGTATAAGCAGAAAACTTCCAAATAAAAGATGGAAGAATGATGATGCATTTCCGAAGAAAGAACTATACTTTGATTTACATAGTGAAAAAACTGATGATGACATTTCTTATGAGTTTAGATTTTTAACAGCAGAAGAAGCTGCAAAAAATAAGGAAGATAAGCTATGGTATTTGGTAAAAGATATCCTTAAGTATTCAGCCGAAGATTTATTAACAGAAGTTATCGTACCGAAAGGTTGGACAACTGACAAAGTTGCAACAAAGAATATTGCTCTTTTACATACAAGACTAGTCACTGATGAAATCATCAATTACTTTGAAGTAGAAAAAGATTCGATTGATAGCGTATTGGATATTTTTGTCAGAGTAAATTCTGGTGGAACTGTACTTTCAAAGAGTGATTTGTTGTTCTCAACTATTGTTTCTCATTGGGATAATGCAAGAGATGAAATTGATAAGTTGCTTTCAGAAATAAATAAGAAGGGCGAAGGGTTCAAGTTCTCAAATGACTTTATAATGCGTACTTGCTTGTATCTTTTAGATATGTCTGTAGCGTTGAAAGTAGAAACATTCAAAAAAGACAGCGTACTAAAAATCGAAGAAAATTGGGAGTCAATACGAAAAGCCATCATAGATACAGTTGATTTGTTAAATGAGTTCGGTTTCAATTCAGAGAATATGGTCTCTTATGTGGCTGTTGCTCCTATGGTTTACTACAGATACAAAGGTGGTAATTTCGATTCTAGTAGTAAAGCTGAATTAAGGAAATATATTGTAATTGCACAGGTAAAACAGATTTTTGGAACTGCATCAAACTCTGCACTTACAAGTATTCGTGAGGCATTAAAGGTAACGCCTACTAATTCATTTAGCATGGCAAGTCTTCAGACTATCAGATTTACGGGTGATAGATCTCTTCGTTACACAGCTGAAGAGATTGATTCAATGTTTGATACTTATGAGATTGGTGCATATACATTTATGTTGTTATCGCTTCTTTATCCAAACTTGAAGTATAGTCAGAAGGGATTCCATCAAGATCATATGCATCCGTATTCAGGATTTGAAGAAAACAAGATTAAAGGTTTAGAGTTGCCAAACAAAAAAGTGATTGATGAGGTTACCAAAGAAGATTGGCGAAGAAGAAGGAATACATTAGCAAATCTTCAATTGCTGGAAGGTAGGGAAAATGAATCCAAGAATGATGTACCACTTGCTAAATGGCTGGATATTGCTGAGAATAGAGAAAATGTTAAGTACCTTCCTAGTGGTATGTCTTATGAGCTTGCAAACTTTGAAGAATTTATTAGGAAGCGTCAGGAACTGATGAGCAAGGAATTAAAGGATATTCTTTTATAATATTTGTGTCTATGCGAGCAATAGGCGATTCAAGGTTATAATCGATGCAATACACTAAAGTTAAGACAATAAAGAGTGTTTCGAGAGTTAGTGGAGTGACCATTGAGTAATACAGCCATGTGGAAACATTGGTACAGCTCACAAGAAAGTAAACAAAACATACCAAAGAGAAAACTTCATATTGAGAATTGGAAAATAAAATAGTGAAGAATGTTCATCGGCAAGTGAAATAAAGAAGTATACAAGTCGATATAAGACATTGACAACGAAAAAAAAGAGCAAGGTGACTTGCTCTTTTGTCATAATTGTTTGGAAATTGGGCGGTAATATTTTGCCGATTGCGTTGCTATCAATCCTTATTGTCTACGACTGGCATGCCGCAATAAGGGCAGTTTGGATTGTCTTTGGTGTAAGAAAACTTTGCACCGCAGTTGGGACATTGGACATGGAAAGTTTGTTTGCCGAGGGCAACGTTGTCGTTGAAAACTATCCTGTCGCCATCACGCTTGTAGCCGATGAGGTAGCCTTTGGTAAAGCAAATATCGAGCATACCACGGACTTGCTTGTCGTTGAGTGCAAGTTGGGAAGATAGTTCCTCGACAGTAGAGAGGTGTTCTTGGGTGATTGCCACGACCATACGATGACGAGTGCAAGCTGTGCCATAGATAACCCAGCCCAGCCCATTGGTGTGCCATAAAAACCTATGACTGCGCAAGCAATACCAATACCCAAAAGCACGCCGATATGTTTGACTGCACCGACTATGAGCATAGGAATTCCGCCCACTAAGCAAGTTGTCATAAGTATTGCTACGATGAGTGCTCTTGTCTTTGCTTTTTCTACTGCTTGCATAATTTTTTCTTCCAACACAAGTATAATATGCAAAAGAAAATTTTGTCAATACCTATATGTAAAAAGCATATAAAAAAGCTTACCCAATCGAGTAAGCTTTGATGAATGTTGATTTTGGATAGATTATCCTCTGTTCTCGAGGTCTACATAGTCTTTGCGAGGAGCAACGGCAATGTATGCAGGACGGATAATCTTGCCACGGTTGGATAGTTCCTCCAGTCTGTGAGCTGACCAACCTACAATACGAGAAACTGCAAAGATAGGTGTAAAGAGTACCTCAGGAATTTTGAGCAAGCGGTAAACATAGCCTGTGTAGAAGTCAATATTTACACTTACACCTTTGTACATCACACGATTTTCGCTGATAATCTGAGGTGCAAGTCTTTGAATTTTGGTGTAAAGCTCATAGAATTTGTTGTGGTACTTGTGACTCATAAAGTTCTCGATATAGTTGTGCAAAATGTTGGCTCTTGGGTCAGAGATAGAATAAACTGCGTGACCTAGACCATATATAAGTCCCGAGCCGTCGAATGCTTCTTTGTTGAGAATTTTACGCAAATAGTCTGAGATAGCTTCATCGGACATATCAGGCACGTTCTTCATAATGTCATCGAGCATTTGGATAACTTTTAGGTTGGCACCGCCGTGGCGAGGTCCTTTGAGGGAACCGAGTGATGCGGCGACACAAGAGTAGGTATCTGTGCCAGAAGATGTAACTACGTGGGTGGTAAAAGTAGAGTTGTTACCGCCACCGTGTTCGGCTTGGAGTACCATACAAATATCGAGCATGCGAGCTTCTTCTTGGGTATATCCCTTGCTACCTTTGAGAAGATAAAGAATGTTCTCTGCAGTAGATAGGTTGTCTTTTGGAAGACGGATATACAAGTTTTGACCAAGATGATAGTGGTTGTATGCTTGATAGCTGTAAACAGCGAGCATTGGCATCAATGCGATGAGTTGGATAGATTGTCTAAACACGTTCTTGATGCTGATATCATCGGCATTGCTGTCGTAAGAGTAGAGTGTAAGCACGCTACGAGCAAGGGCATTCATCATGTCCTTAGAAGGTGCTTTGAGTACTACGTCACGCACAAAACTCTCAGGAAGTTTGCGGTACATAGCAAGCAAATGAGTGAAATCCTCGAGTTGCTTTTTGGTAGGAAGTTGTCCACAAAGCAACAAGTATGCACACTCTTCGTATCCATATCTTTTGCCATTGAAACCATTGACAAAGTCATAAATATCAATTCCACGATAGAACATTTCGCCCTCGATAGGTGTTCTCTCGCCCTTTTCGTTGGTTGCAAAGCCGTTCATCTCAGAAATCTCGGTAAGTCCAGTAACTACACCGACACCATTGTTGTCACGCAAACCACGATAAACTTTGTAGCGGTCATACAATTCTGCTTGGATTTGGTCGCATTGGAACGCAAGATCACTAAGCTCAGAAATATATTCGCTAGATTTTTTTAGTACTTCTTTGAATGTCATACAAAATCTCCTTATTTGTCTATAATAGCATAAGAGGCTTTCTCTTTCAACTTTTTTGAAAAAATTTTTTGGAAAATCCCCAAAAAAAGTTGTTTTTTGTGCCAAAAAGAGCCAAAACAAGTAAAAAATCTATATAAATCAAAGATATTTTTGGCTATATTTGGCAGATATGAGCATATTAATTGACTTTTTTGTATATTTTGATTACAATCTAAGTATCAAATATTTAGGAGCAATTTATGAAAGTTATTGTTTGCAAAAATTATGAAGAAATGAGCAAAAAAGGTTATGAAGTTATCAAAGAAGTGATGGAGAGCACCCAAGGCAAAGCTATCCTAGGCTTGGCAACAGGTTCTACCCCAATCGGTCTTTACCAAAATATGGTCGCTGACTTCAAAGCTGGCAATGTAAGTTACAAAAATGCCCAATCTGTAAATCTCGATGAGTATGTTGGACTCGAAAAAACTCATGACCAAAGCTACTATTACTTTATGCATGACAATCTTTTCAATCATATTGACATCGATGAAGCCAATGTAAATCTTCCAAACGGCAACACCGATGATATGCAAAAAGCTTGCGATGATTATACTGCACTTCTTGCTACCAAACAACAAGACGTTCAAGTGCTTGGCATCGGCAGCAATGGACATATCGGATTCAATGAGCCGGGTACAGCTTTTGACAGCACAACTCACATTGTGACATTGCACGAAGGCACTCGCAAAGACAATGCAAGATTTTTTGCTAGCCTTGATGAAGTTCCTACCCACGCAATCACAATGGGTATTGCCAACATTATGAACGCAAAGAAAATTTTGGTACTTGCCAGTGGCAAGGGCAAAGCAAATGCAGTACATGCAATGGTGCAAGGCAAGGTTGACCCAAGCTGTCCAGCCAGCGTACTTCAAAATCACCCTGATGTTGTGGTAGTGGTTGATGAAGATGCAGCAAGCTTGCTCCATTAACAAACAATGCCACTCTTCTAGGGTGGCTTTATTATGCACTTTTGGCAGGCACAAACAATAAAAACTCAAATAACTCGATACAGGTGGACAAAATGAAGAAAATAATGTTCGTATGTCATGGCAATATTTGCCGTTCGCCAATGGCAGAATTCGTGTTCAAAAAGATGCTCGCTGACAATGGTATAGACAATGTTTACGTTGCTTCATCGGCGACTTCATACGAAGAGGTAGGCAACGGCGTGCATAGTGGCACGAAGAAGATTTTGGATAGGTTGGGCATAGATTGCTCGAGCAAGCGTGCGGTTAGATTTACGCTCGATGACTATGACAATTTTGATATGATAATCGTGATGGACGACCGAAATATATACAATCTTGCACGCATTGTTGGGGAGGACACTCAGCACAAAATTGTCAAGCTACTTGACCTTGTAGGCATTGATAGAGATGTCGCAGACCCATGGTATACAGGAGATTTTGAAAAAACATATCAAGATATAACTCTTGGGTGCCTTGCACTGCTTGACAAACTCAAAATAAAAGCATAATATATATTTATAAAGAAAAGGAGAAGTTTGTCAAAATTTAATATGTTTTGGCAAATTTTTTATCTAAAAGTACTTAGGGGAGCAGGAGAAATGTACAGAAAAGAAATTTGTAAAATTATTCGTGAAGACACCATCAAGTGTATTGGCTCAATCGGAGTTGGTCACGTAGGTGGTTGTCTTTCTATTGTGGAAATTTTGGCTAGTTTGTATTTTAAGCATATGAACGTTGACCCAACCAACCCACACATGGAAGGTAGAGACAGACTTATCGTATCTAAGGGACACGCAGGTCCAGCAGTTTATGCTACACTTGCCAACAAAGGCTACTTTGACAAGTCCGAACTACTTACACTCAACCATTCTGGTACAAATCTTCCTAGCCACTGTGATATGAACAAGACAGTGGGTATAGATATGACAACTGGTTCTCTAGGTCAAGGATTCAGTTGTGCAGTAGGTATTGCACTTGCTAGCAAACTCAGCAAGGACGGAGCTTACATCTATACTATCATAGGCGACGGCGAGAGCCAAGAAGGTCAAATTTGGGAGGCAGCTATGTATGCCGCTCAAGCAAAACTCAACCACCTCATCGCTTTCACTGACTACAACAAAATGCAAATCGATGGCAATATCGAAGATGTCAACTCACTCGACCCACTCGACAAAAAATGGGAGAGCTTTGGTTGGAACGTCGTAGTCATCGACGGACACAGCTTTGAAGAAATCGACAATGCTATTGCTTGCGCTAAAGCTTGCGAGGACAAGCCAACTATGATTATTGCCAACACTATCAAGGGCAAGGGTGTCAAGTATATCGAAGATAAGGGCTTTGCAAATCACAGCATTCCAATGCTAGAAGATGATATGGCAACAGCTATTGAAGAAATTAGGAGAGCGTAATATGGCAGATATCGAAATGAGAGCCGTTTTGGCGGAAGAATTGAAAAAAATGATGGCAAACGATGACAGGGTTGTTGTAATTGACGCTGACCTTGCCAAAGCAAGCGGAACTTGGAGCTTGCGTAAAGACTTCCCAGACAGAGCAATCGACGTAGGTATTGCCGAGCAAAACATGGTGTCTATCGCTGCAGGTATGTCTAGCTATGGATACAAGCCATGGGTGACTTCTTTTACTCCATTCGTATCTCGTAGAGTATGCGACCAAATCACTTTGTCTGTTTGCTATGCCAAACAAAATGTAAAAATTGTTGGTACTGACCCTGGCATTTGTGCCGAAATCAACGGCGGTACTCACATGGGACTAGAAGATATCGGAACACTCCGCAGTATAGCTGACCTTGTTATTTTCGAGCCAGTTGACACCGTTCAACTAAGACAAGCTATTCCTGTGATTGCTGGTCTTGACAAGAGCGTTTATATCCGCCTTTTCCGTAAGAAAATCGCTGATGTATTCGATGAGAATACATACAAATTCGATATGTTCAAAGCTGACACTATCCAAGAAGGTAGTGACGTAAGTATTTTCTGTAGCGGTATTATGGTACAAGAAACAATGCTTGCCAACGAGATTTTGAAGAAAGAAGGCATCAAAGCTGACATCATCAACATTCACACAATCAAACCTATCGATGAAGAAGCAATCATCAAGTCAGTATCCAAGACAGGTTGTGCTATCACAGCAGAGAACCACAACATTCACGGTGCATTGTTCAGCAGTGTAGCAGAAGTACTTGCAAAGAAAAAGCCAACTCCTTGTTTGCCTATCGGTATCAACGACAGATTTGGCGAAGTGGGCAAGCTCCCATACCTCAAACAAGTATTCCATATGACAGCTGAGGATATTGTTGCCAAAGTCAAAGAAGTTATGGCACTCAAAAACAACTAACAATCAACAAAATCGAGCCTAGCAATAGGCTCTTTTTTTATGCCTTGTGGCTCAAATGATTGGACAAAGTGAAAAGTGAATATCCCAAAGTGACACCCAAAAGCGAATGCAATGCTCAGGCAGGTGAGATTATATTTGACTGGGAGAGATAAAATGATGAAATGAAAAACTCAGCTGTCGGACAACCGACAAAATATAGTATAGATTGATATATTATATAAAAGTATAAAAAAAGAGCAAGCGCTTAGCTTGCTCGATTGTTTTGATATTGATTAGTCGTTGGCGTAGTTGTTGAAGTAGTTTTGAATCAAGATGATTGGAGTACCTTTGTCACCGCTACCGCTAGTGAGGTCACAGAGTGAACCGAGTAGGTCGGTCAAACGGCGTGGGGTAGTACCTTGGGAAGCCATATCAGCAACGAGGTTGTCTTTCTTTGCTTTGATAAGCTCTTGCATTGCTTTCTTTGCCTCATCGCCTTTGAGGTCGCCGATTGCATTGTCTGCAAGGTATTTTAGCTTGATTTCGTTCGGTGTACCATTGAGTCCTTTGGTGTGAGCTGGAGATACAACAGGGTCAGCAAGCTCCCAAATTCCGCCTACTGGGTCTTTGAAAGCGCCGTCGCCATAAATCATAACTTCAATGTTTTTGCCAGTTTTTTGTTTGAATAGGTCAGCGATTGCATCTACAAGCACTTGTCCATCTTTTGGGAAAAGCTTGATAGAGTCATCGGTAGCGAGGTTGGAACCATATAGACCATAGTCTGGGTTGAAACCACTGCCATCTACGCTCTCGGTCATGAAGTCAGCAAGGTTGAACACCTTAGATGCACCAGCTTCTTTCAAAATGCGTTTTGTACGATTGCGTGTGTGAATATCAGCATTGATAACTACATCGGTGTAGTCAAGGATAGCCTTTGGATTGTTGGCAAGAATGATTTCGCACTCGCAGAATTCGCTAGCGTAGCTCTTGTAAAGCTCGATATAGTCAAGACCTGTGAATGGGTGCAAAATTTTGCCAAAAGTCTCATAATATTTTTTTTCGTCGAAAACATCGGTGTATGGATTGACACCTTTTGCATCAATGATATCCATAGGAATAAGTGGGTTGCCAACTTCATCTGATGGGTAAGAAAGTTGGATAACAAGCTTTTCTACGCCCATTGCTATAGCTTTCAAAATCATAGAAAATCTATTGCGTGACATAATTGGGAAAATAAGTCCTACTGTCTTTCCGCCTGTCTTTGTCTTTACGTCCTTTGCAATTTGTTCGAGGGTCGCATAGTTGCCTTGCGCTCTGCCAACGATAGCCTCAGTCATTGCAACAACATCTCTATCTTGCAATTCGAACTTGCCTTCTTCACATGCAGCAAGGACAGAATCAACAACGATATTGACAAGGTCGTCACCCTTCTTGATGATAGGTGCTTTGATACCTCTTGAGATAGTGCCGATAGTTTTCATAAAAAATACCTCCGTGGATATATCGTATATGCACAATATATCACGCACATTATTATAATACACAATTTGCCATATTGCAAGTTATAGAAAAAATTTTTTGAAACAAAATGTAAAATTGTTATTTTGTCATATTAAAAGACAATTTAGGGTGATTATTTTATAACAAAATAGTATAAGTTGCGAGCGAGTATTTGGTGATGGCAAAAGTTGAATAAAGCGAGCACAATTTGGAAAATTTACTTGGCATATCCGAGCAACAAAATCAATCTAAGAAATGACGCCAATCAAGTATAGAAACGCACAAAAATTAAATGTCAACCTATATCCAAAATTTTGGTTGACATTTGCCGAATGTGCAAACAAGAGAGCAATTTATGCTTTGGCGGTAGGCTGAATATCGGTTGGATTGTGTGTGAAAAGACAGGTCGAAATGTCGGTGAAAATGTCACCAAATAGCTATATTCTTTGTTGAAAACAGTAGGTTATTTGTCGGTTGATAGGTCTGTTGTAATGTCTGAATTGCTGTCAGTTGATAGGTTAGAATTGCCGTCGGTTGTTTGAACATCGGTGGAAATATCGCTTGGTTGAGTTGCGGTTGGGTTGCCACTTGATTGGCTGTTCGTTGGGGCGGTTGGGCGAAGTCCTACTTTGCGGAAAGTGATGATTTGGCATACAAAAAGCAAAATTGGGAAGATTGTACCCACCAAAATACCGCCTCTGAGAGCTAGACTTTGGATATTGATGCCAAGTGTTGTGGCAAGATTTTGCATAGCAACATTGCCTTGAACGCAATCGGCAACAAAACCAGAGATTGCAGGCCCTACTGTACAGCCAATGTCGCCGGCAAATGCAAGCAAACCAAAGAGCATAGTCGAGCCGAGCGGAAATATGCGAGCAGTCGAAGAAAGTGTGCCAGGCCAGAGAAGAGCAACGCTCAGACCATTGAGTCCGCAAGCAAGGAGTGAGATGATAGGGTTGGGCACAAGGCTTGCTACGAGATAGCAAATTATGCTAGAAAAAGAGCTGACTAGCAAGACTTTGTTGATGTTGATACGAGAGCCGACAATGCCGTAAGCCGTTCTGCCTGCCGCCATCAACAAAGCAAACACACTAGGACCGAGTAAGTCACCCATAAGTTTGGATACGCCCAAGCCTTTTTCGGCAAAAAGTGAGGACCATTGGGCGATGACCGCCTCAGATGCGCCTGCAAAAATCATTGACAAAAATGCAAGAATAAAGAGTTTGTCAGCAAAAAGACTTTTGAGCGGTGTGCGTGACTTTTCTTCCACAGGTTCTACCATAGGAACAATGCAGAAAGCAATGATGTCGCACAGCGGAATTACCGCCCAAATATATGGCAAAATATACCAATTATCACTGCCAAAAAGCCTGATAAACACGGTAGAGAAGATGACGATGACCAACTCTCCCCAACTGAAAAAGGAGTGCAAAAGTGCCATTGAGCCGTGTTTGTCGCCGAGAGGCAAGCTGTCAGTGAGTGGGGAAATGACCGCTTCGAGCAGTCCACCACCTATCGAATAAATGATAGTAGAAATGAGCAGTCCTGCATAGGCGTGCATAAGCCTAGGCAAAGTACCAAGACATACCAGCCCTACCAAAGAAAGCACAAGTGACAGCATCATGGTGCCTTTGTAAGCCAAGAAATCCACGATTTTGGCAGCGAACAAGTCTATGGCAAGTTGGAAACAAAAATTGATGAGAATGAGCGACGTCAAACGAGACAAACTTAGTCCGAATTTGTCTTGAAAAATGACAAACAAAAGCGGTGCAAGAGTGACAATGGTCGCTTGCACAACATAACCCATATAACAACTGTGAAGAGTGTTTTTGTAACTGAGTTTTGGCATTTTCATCGACTAAATTTTAGCAAAAGTTTGCTCGAAAATCAAACAAAATGCACAAAAAGCAATGTCGAAAATTGTAAAAAAACAAAAGAAATTGCGTAAAATAAGCAACTTGGCGAAAAGTTTTGGGCAAAAGCGATGAAAATATTCAAAAATGCTCCATATCAATTTACAATTAGGATATTTGAGTATATAATATTATAAAATATTATGCTCTCATTCGAGCAACAAGGAGAAATATATGTCAGAAAAATTTTACATCACAACACCTATCTATTATCCAAGCGGAAAGTGGCATATCGGAACATGCTACACAACTATCGTATGCGATGCTATCGCTCGTTTTAAGCGAATGCAAGGTGTGGATGTTTTTTATCTAACTGGTACTGATGAACATGGACAAAAAATTCAAAAAGTGGCTGAGGCTGCTGGCGTACCTGTCAAAGCATATATCGACAAAATCGTGGGAGAACTCCAAGACCTGTGGAAACTTTTGGACATCTCGTATGACAAGTTTATCCGCACAACTGATGAATATCACGAAAAAGCTGTGCAAAAAATATTCCAAAAACTCTATGACCAAGGCGACATCTACAAGTCAAGCTATGAAGGTTGGTATTGTACACCTTGCGAGTCTTTTTGGACCAAGTCCCAACTCGTGGACGGCAAATGCCCTGATTGTGGCAGACCAGTAGAGTTGATGAAAGAAGAGAGCTACTTCTTCAAGATGAGCAAATATCAAGACAAAATTATCAAACTCATCGAAGAAAACCCAGACTTTTTGCAACCAGTGTCTAGACAAAACGAAATGCTCAACAACTTCCTAAGACCAGGACTTCAAGACCTTTGTGTATCTCGTACCTCGTTTGATTGGGGTGTAAAAGTGCCTTTCGACCCAAAACACGTAGTGTATGTATGGCTCGATGCACTCACCAACTATATTACAGCACTTGGATATGGCAGTGATGACACAACATTGTTCGACAAGTATTGGCCAGCGGATATTCACATGATGGGCAAGGAAATTATCCGTTTCCATTCTATCATTTGGCCAGCAATCTTGATGGCGCTTGACCTACCACTTCCAAAGAAAGTTTATGGTCACGGTTGGCTCAAATTCGGCGAAGACAAGATGAGCAAATCTAAGGGCAATGTGGTTGACCCATTCGTGCTTTGTGACAGATATGGAGTGGACTCGCTCAGATATTATATGCTCAGAGAAGTTGCTTTCGGACAAGATGGCAGCTACACCAACGAGAGCTTTATCAAGCGTATCAACGCCGACCTCACCAACGAACTTGGCAACCTTGTATCAAGAGTTACCGCAATGGTTGCACAATATTTTGGTGGAGCTATCCCTGCACCAAACAAGGTGGAAGACATTGACAAAGAACTCATCGAAATGTGCGAAAATCTCTTTGCCAAAGTCGAGAGCGACATCGACAAGCTAGCTATTCCAGAGGCACTTGAAGATATTTGGAAAGTTGTGCAAAGAGCCAACAAATATATCGATGAAACAACTCCTTGGGTACTTGCTAAGAGCGATGAGGGCAAAGAAAGACTTGCAACAGTGCTTTACAATATTTGTGAAACAATCAGATATGTGGCAACAATGCTTCGACCATTCTTGACCAAGACCCCAGCTAAGATTTTCGAGAAAATTGGCATAAGTGATGAGAGTATGATGAGTTTTGACTCATTGAAGAGCTTTGGACTTATCAAGGCAGGCACAATGGTAGACAAGGGTGAGAGATTGTTCGAGAGATATGACCTCGACAAAGAGCTTACTTATCTCAATGGTATCATCGAAAAACAAATGGAAGAAGCAAAGAAAGAAAAGGAAAAGGCAGAAAAAATGGAAAATGTAGTAACAATTCAACAAATCGGTATCGAAGAGTTTGAAAAGATAGAACTCAAGGTAGGCAAAGTCGTAGAATGCGAAAAAGTACCAAAGGCAGACAAGCTACTTTGCAGTAAAATTGACCTTGGGGAAGATGCTCCTCGCACTATTGTCAGCGGTATTGCCAAGTGGTACACTCCAGAAGAAATGGTAGGCAAACAAGTGGTTGTTGTCACCAATCTAAAACCAGTAAAATTGCGTGGTATCGAGTCACAAGGAATGGTGCTTTGTGCAAGCGATGAAGAGGGCAATCTCTGCGTTATCAGCCCAGAAAAACCTATGAAGTCAGGTTGTGAGATACGATGATTTTTGATACACACGCTCATACACTTGATGAAAATTTGGAGGGTATGAGAGAAGAGATTTTGGCAGACCTTGCCCAAATGGACGGCTTTTGCGAAATAGGTTGCAACTTTGAAAGCTCGATGAGAGCGGTTGCACTTGCCGAGCAAAATCCAAAGGTGTGGGCAGTCATTGGCACTCACCCTCAAGATTCAGCTGAACTCAGTGATGAGCATATCGCCGAATATAAGAGGCTGTCTAGTCACCCAAAAGTGGTGGGAATAGGCGAGATAGGATTGGACTATTTTTATGAAGATCCGCCAAGGGATATCCAAAAGACAGCTTTCGAGAAACAATTGAAAATGGCGTGCGAGATAGATTTGCCGATATGTTTGCACGTGAGAGATGCTTATCAAGACACTTACCAATTGCTCAGCAAATATTCAGGCAAGTTGGCAGGCAGAATTCTGTTGCATTGTTATAGTGGCAGTGCGGAGATGATCAAGCAGTTCGACAAGTTCGATTGCTATTATGCTTTGGGCGGAGTGGTGACTTTCAAGAATGCCAAAAAAGACGACGTAATCCGTGCAATCAAGCCGGATAGGCTGTTGCTCGAAACGGATTGTCCATATATGACGCCAGTGCCATTCAGAGGCAAGCCAAACAAGCCAAGCTATGTGACCTATGTTGCGGAGAAGATTGCTTCAGTGACCAAAGAGAGCTTGCAAGAAGTGATAGACCGCACGACAGCCAATGCAAAAAGACTTTTCAAAAAGATAGAAGGATAAGAAAATGGAACAAAAATTTGTCTATGTTGTTGACAAAAACTTATATATCAATTTGACCAATCGTTGTAGTAACAAATGCGAGTTTTGCGTGAGATACTATGACGAGCCTATCTATGGTGATTTGTGGATCAAAGATGAGCCAACTGCCGAACAAGTCATCGAGATTATCGAGCATGATTTTGACTTGTCCAAGTATGGCGAAGTGGTATTCTGTGGATATGGTGAGCCGACCTACAAGTTCGATGAGATTGTCAAAATATGCGATTATGTACACGCCAAGGGCGGCAAAACTCGTATCAACACCAACGGACAAGGTTGTCGCATCCTAGGCAGAGATATTACCGCCGAGATAAGCAAATGTATGGACACAATCAATATTTCGCTCAACGAAACCGATGCCCAAAAGTATGACAAAATTTGCCATAGCATTTTTGGCATAGAAGCGTTCGACATTATGCTCGACTTTGCCAAAGGCTGTATCAAAGCAGGTGGCAACGTTGTGCTAAGCGTGGTGGATTGTATAGGAAAAGAAGAGATAGACAAGGCAAGAAAAATTGCCGAAAGTATAGGTGCAAAGCTTAGAGTGAGAGAATTGCTATGAACGTAAGTCAAATACTCAAAGACAACAATTTTCGATTCAACAAGCAGTTCGGTCAAAACTTTATCACCGACACCAACTTGTTGCAAGCTATGGTAAGCGACAGCGAGATCACTAGCGATGATGTGGTGGTGGAGATTGGACCTGGTGCAGGTACTTTGACACGCAGGCTTGCTATGGTGGCAAAGAAAGTTTATGCTTTCGAGATAGACAAAAACCTCGTGCCTATCTTGTCCCAAACATTGCAAGGCTTGGACGACAAGGTGGAAGTCTTGTTCAAGGACATTCAAAAAGTCAGCCAAGAAGAGCTGGTCGAAATGGTGGGCAAGGATTATAAGGTGGTTGCCAACTTGCCATACTATATCACCACACCGCTCATTATGAGATTTTTGGAGTGCGACAACAAGCCAAAGAGTATCACCGTGATGATTCAAAAGGAAGTGGGCGAGCGACTTGTGTCCAAAGAAAACACCGCTGATTATGGAGTTATCACCATTGCAATAGCGTTGGAGGGCAAGGCGAAAATCACTCGCATTGTGCCAAGACAACTCTTTATGCCACAGCCAAATGTGGACAGCTGTGTTGTCAGAATTGATATCCAAGACAAGTATCCAAATGTGGACAAAGCCAAGGTCAAGAAGATTGTCAAAGCAGGCTTTGCAATGCGCCGAAAGACGCTGGTCAACAATTTGATGAGCGCACTTGGCGTGACAAGACCAACCGCCGAACAAGTGCTCACCGATATGGGGTTGGACACTAGGGTACGTGGCGAAAGCTTGAGCGTCGAGCAATATATAGAATTGGCAAACAGATTGTAAGGAACGCCCTAGGGGGCGTTTTTTGTTGGGGAATTTTTGGGACAATCCCTATCGACTTGCTCTCGCTACGCTACCGCAAGCCACTTCCCCTTGCTAAGGGGCAGTCTATTTAGCGGATATTTATTATCAATATAAGAGAGCGCCCCTTATGGTAAGGGGAGCTGTTTTGCGTTAGTGATAACGGAAGCAAAACTGAGGGGATAAGAATTGTTGCAAGGAGCTACTTTTAGACAATCCCTATCGGTTAGTTTTCGCACAAGTGCTACAACTAGCCACTTCCCCTTGCTAAGGGGCAGTCTTTCATAAGGATAGTTGCTATGCAAATAGGTAGACAATCCCTCAGTCTTGTTTCCGCTTTCAGCTC
>CAMFVQ010000054.1 GCA_945992255.1 uncultured Clostridia bacterium | reverse complement strand
GGGAAGTGGCTAGTTGTAGCCGTAGGCGGAACTAGCCGATAGGGATTGTCAAGCCAACTCATTGCAAGAAGTCTTATCCCTTCAGTCCAACAGCCGCTTTGCTCAGTGTTGGACAGCTTCCCTTGCAACAAGAGGCGCTCTTATTGCGGATAAAAAATCCATTGAGAAAGGCTGCCTTGTGTAAAGGGAGCTGTCGCACGAAACATAAGTGAAGTGTGACTGAGGGATTGTCACCTTATTCATAGCGCCCCTTATGGTAAGGGGAGCTGAGCGACACAAAGTAACACGGCTGTCGCTCTGAAGGGACTAAGTCCATTTGCTAAGCAACTATCATTGCATACGACTGCCTTGCATAAAAAAGCACCCTACTTTCGTAAGGTGCTCTTTGTTTCAATTATTTTTCATCGATATCTAGTGGTGCTTTGGCAACATATTGCTCATACGGACTTACTGCGATACCTACATTGAGATATCTTGCAATATCGAATGGTTTCCAAGGAACTTCATCGGTTGGTGGATAAGCAATAAATGTCATCACTTGATGAGTTGTTGGGTGTTCGAGTCTTAGCTCGGTCGCCCACAAGCCGAGATTGTGTCTTGCTGTGCGTGGGTCAGCGCCATATTTGATGTCCGCAAACAATGGACAGCCGATAGTTGACATTTGCACTCTGATTTGGTGTGATCTACCAGTATAAAGTTGGACTTTGACAAGTGAAAAACCTTGTATAGTGTCGATAACCGAATAGTCAAGCTCTGCTCTCTTTGCACCCTCAGTGAGCATTGGCACAACTTTGACAATGTTTTGAGCGGCATTCTTTTTTAGGTAGTGTTCTAGCTTGCCGAATTTTTCCTTTGGCTCAGAGCAAGTCACCGCAAGGTACTTTTTGCTCATTCTGCCATCTTTGAGTTCTTCCGAAAGTCTAGAAGCTGCTTTGGTTGTCTTGGCGAACACCATAACGCCACCTGTTGGGCGGTCGAGCCTATGAACGAGTCCGATATAAGCATCGCCAGATTTGTTTTCTTTGACTCTCACATACTCCTTGACAATACTGAGCATATCCAAATCATTGGTTGCATCAGATTGGGAAGGAATACCTGCAGGCTTCACCACCACGATAATATGATTGTCTTCGTATAAAACTTGTAAATCTTTGATATCAAAATTTTGCATTTTTCACCTATTTTGCTCTCCACATAGCACTGCAACCACATGGAAGAACGATTTTTTCATCTGTTGGAAGTCCTACTTCATAAGCCTCGACTTCGCCTTGTTTATCTTTCAGAGCCAAACTCAAAATGTTGGACATAACGGTTGGTTGAAGACCTGTTGTATAAGAATTGATAAGGAAGAAAAGTGGCTTGTCGGACAAAACTTTGACTGCCTCATTGACAAGGTCGTGGATATTTTCTTCGATTTTCCACACTTCCCCATTTGCCCCTCTGCCATAAGATGGTGGGTCCATAAGTATTGCATCATACTTGTTGCCACGCCTGATTTCCCTAGCAATGAACTTGCCACAATCATCGACAATGTATCTTATTCTGTCATTGGGAATGTTGCTAGATTGGGCATTGAGCTTGCACCTGTCTACCATTGCTTTGGCAGCGTCCACATGGGTGACCTTTGCGCCTGCTTTGGCAAGTGCAACGGTTGCTCCACCAGTATATCCGAACAAGTTAAGCACATTGATTGGGCGACCTGCCCTCTCGACCATATCTTGCATAATGTCCCAGTTGACAGCTTGCTCAGGGAAAAGTCCTGTATGCTTGAAACCCATAAGCTTTAGGTTGAACACCAACCCTTTGCGTTCGATAGTGAAGTTTTGGGGAATGTTGCCATGTGTTTCCCATCTACCACCACCGCTGTTGCTACGCAAATAGTGGGCATTGATACCTTTGTATTTGTCAAGATTGCTTGCTGCGTGCCAAATAACCTGTGGGTCAGGTCGGAGCAAAACGAGTTTGCCCCACCTTTCCAATTTTTGACCATCGCCTGTGGCAATGATTTGATAATCTTTCCAGTCTGTTGCTACTTTTATCATCAGATTTTCTTTACACTCAACACAACATTGTAGCCATTGATGTCCCAGTCTTTTGTATAACCGCCATCAATGCCCTTGGTCATCTTGTCGCACAAAACGCCACTCTTGATTGAGCCATCGCCAAGAAGAATATCTTCAATCACGCTCTCGCACTCATAGCCTACTTCGATATGGTCTACGACCTCGAAACCTGCCTCTTTACGCATTGTTTGAATCTTGGAGATAAGCTCTCTTGCCAAGCCCTCTTTGATGAGTTCATCAGTCAAGTTGGTATCAATTACAACGCTCATACTTGGAGTTGACTCCAAAGCATAACCCGGCTTGTTGATAGGATTGATGAGCAAGTCTTCAAGTCCGAGAGAGATGTCTTCACCGTTCACTTGGAATGTATATTGCTTGCCACTGTTGACAATATCAACGATTTCATTGGCGTTGGTACACTCAGCAAGATAAGCCTTGATACCGCCCAAGAATTTGCCATATTTTGGACCAACTGTTTTGAGTTGTGGTTTTAGCTCATAAGTCATAAAGCTTGATTTGTCTGTGACAATCTCGCACTTCTTGACATTGATTTCTTCGGCTACAAGTGACAAAATGCTGTTGTCATTTACCTTGCGGTCAGTCAAAATATAAAGCTCGCTGAGAGGTTGTCTGTTCTTGATATTTGACTTGTTACGAGCAGCTCTTCCGAGTACAACTGCTTTGAGAACAAAGTCCATATCAGCTTCTAGCTCGATGTCGATATATTTTTCGTCAGCTACTGGGAATGTAGCGAGGTGTACACTCTCTGGAGCATCTTTGAAGAAGTTGACAACTAGGTTTTGGTAAATGCTCTCTGCCATAAATGGTACAAATGGAGCGGTAAGTCTGCTAAGCTCTACAAGTACGGTATACAATGTCATATATGCTGCAATCTTGTCTTCTGTCATCTCCTTGCCCCAATATCTCTCACGACCACGACGGATATACCAGTTGGATAGATTGTCGGTAAACTCTTCGATAGCACGTGCGCTTTCGGTAATCTTGTATTCGTCAAGATTGGCATCTACTTGCTTGATAAGAGTGTTGAGTCCTGACAAAATCCACTTGTCCATATGTGACAACTTGCAATCATCGAGATTGTACTTTGTTGGGTCGAACTTGTCGATATCTGCATACAATACAAAGAACGAATATGTGTTCCAAAGTGTTCCCATAAATTTGCGTTGGCACTCCGAAACATTGTCTGCACTAAATCTTGATGGCAACCATGGAGCTGATGATGAGTAGAAATACCATCTTACTGCATCTGCACCTTGGACATCAAGTACTGACCATGGGTCAACTACATTGCCCTTATGTTTGGACATTTTGATACCATTCTTGTCATTTACGTGACCTAGCACGATACAATTCTTGAATGGAGCTTGATCGAACAACAATGTAGAAATTGCAAGCAATGTATAGAACCAACCACGAGTTTGGTCAACTGCCTCACTGATAAAGTTGGCTGGATATTGCTTCTCGAACAATTCCTTATTCTCGAATGGATAGTGAAGTTGGGCGAATGGCATACTTCCGCTGTCGAACCAGCAGTCAAGCACTTCTGGAGTACGATTCATTGTGCCACCGCACTTTGGACATTTGAAGTGAACTTCATCGATATATGGTCTGTGAAGCTCGATATCATGGTCAAGTCCTCCAAGCTCTCTAAGCTCTTGGCGAGAACCGATAACTTTAACTTCGCCACAATCAGGACATACCCAAATTGGAAGTGGTGTACCCCAATATCTTTCTCTGCTAAATCCCCAATCGATTACATTCTCGAGGAAGTTGCCCATACGACCTGTACCGATTGTAGCAGGCATCCAGTTGACTGTTGCGTTGTTCTTCAAAAGCTTATCTCTCACTGCTGTCATCTTGATGAACCAACTAGAACGAGCATAATAAAGAAGTGGTGTGTCGCATCTCCAACAGAATGGATAGCTGTGTTCAAACATCAATTCCTTGAACAAAAGTCCCTTAGATTTTAGATATTCGATGACAATTTTGTCACCATCTTTTACAAAAATTCCATCAAGTCCTTGACCTGTACCCTCAACGAATTTACCACGGTCATCAACCATTTGGAGGAATGGCAAGTTGTAGTGGCGACCAACATTGGCATCGTCTTCACCAAAAGCAGGCGCAATGTGTACTACACCAGTACCATCAGAGAGAGTTACATAGCTGTCATTGGTCACATAGTAAGCCTTTTCTTTGCCGTTGTAGCAATCGAAAAGTGGCAAATACTCTTCGTATTCGTACTCTTTACCTTTCTTTACGTCGACAAGCTCATACTCATCGAAAAGTCCATCAACAAGTGCTTGGGCAAGGACATAAATCTCGCCGTTTGCCTTGATACAAGCATAGTCTTCTTCGCCGTTCATACAAAGTACAACGTTGGAAGGAAGTGTCCAAGGAGTGGTTGTCCAAGCAAGGAAGTAACCCTCGTTGTTCTTTCTCTTGAACTTAACGAATACAGATTTTTCCTTGACGTCCTTGTAGCCTTGTGCAACTTCGTGAGAAGATAGCGCTGTTCCACAACGTGGACAATATGGCACAATCTTGTGACCTTTGTAGATAAGTCCTTGGTCAGCAATTTGTTTCAAAGCCCACCAAACAGACTCGATATAGTCATCGTGATATGTGACATAAGGATTGTCCATATCTACCCAATAACCTACACGGTCCGACATTTTTTCCCATTCGCTTTGGTATTTCCAAACGCTCTCTTTACATTTTTTGATAAATGGCTCGATACCATATTTTTCGATTTCTTGTTTGCCATCAATGCCCAAAGTCTTTTCTACTTCAAGCTCAACTGGAAGTCCGTGAGTATCCCAACCAGCTTTACGCAAAACGTGGTAGCCTTTCATTGTCTTGTATCTTGGAATAATATCCTTCATAACACGGGTCAAAATGTGACCGATATGTGGCTTACCATTGGCGGTTGGTGGTCCGTCATAGAAAGAAAATTCTTCTTTTCCTTCATTCTTTTCTACACTCTTCTCGAAGATTTTATTTTCTTTCCAGAACTTGAGTGTTTCCTTTTCTCTCTCACAAAAATTCATGCTAGAATCTACTTTGTTGTACATAACTTCTCCTATATTATTCATTATTTTCTTCGTTGTTTTCTTCTTGGATTGGTGCTACTACCACTTCGACCGACATAACTTTGTTATATTCAGTTTTCTTGACCGTGATAGTAAGATTCTCAAACTCTACCACATCGCCTACCATAGGCACACGAGCTAGCTTGTCTACTACAAAACCGCTCACCGTGATTGACTCGAACTCTTCACCTGACTTGTTGACGTCAAAATACTCGAAAAACTCCTCTAAGCTTGTTTCGCCCAACACTTGGAATTTGTCATCAGTGATTTTGACAAAGTCTTCTTGCACTTCATCATGCTCGTCCCAAATCTCTCCGACCAACTCTTCGAGTATATCTTCGAGCGTACATATACCCATTGTTCCGCCGAACTCATCGACTACAATCGCAAGATGCGTCTTGGCTTTTTGGAGTCTGCGTAACAAGATGGATATCTTCATACGTTGGGTGGCATAAATCACATTCTTGACAATGATTTTGCTGAATGACTTTTGTCCATCGAGGTAAACTTTGTAAAAGTCCTTTTCGTTGATGATACCTACAATGGTGTCAATGTTGTCTTTGTAAACTGGGAGTCGAGAATAACCTGTCTCTCTGAATGTACGAAGCACGTCCGCCATTGAGTCGCCCACTTCCACCGCTTCGACCTCTACACGTGGGGTCAAAATATCCATAACTGTCAAGTCATCGAATTCGATTGCCGAACGGATAAGCTCACTTTCGTACTCATCAAGTCCACCCTCGGTCTCTGCCTCATCAACGATTGTGATAAGCTCTTCATCGGTGATATTGTCCTCATCACGCTTCTTGAACACTTTGGATATGAACTTTTGCCACAATCCGAACAACCAAGTGAGCGGATAGAACAAATAGTAAATCACCAAAATGAGTGGAGCGGCAAGGTGAGCAAAGAACTCTGGACTGCGTTTTGCTACCGACTTTGGTGTAATCTCGCCGAATATCAATATGATGATTGTCATCACGATAGTTGATATGGTCGGTGCAAGTCCCGGACTCTTGATGAGCTGAGCAAACAACAAGGTCGATATGGTGCTGGCTGCAATGTTGACAATGTTGTTGCCTATCAAAATGGTAGAAATCAAACTGTCATAGTCATTGTATAGCCTAGCTACAAGTCTTGACTTTTTGGAATTGCTTGTAGATAAATTCTTAATTCGGATTTTGTTGAGCGACGAAAAAGCAGTTTCGGTCGCCGAGAAAAATCCTGACAGCAACAACAATATAACTATTGCTACGATATATAAGGGAATTTGCATCTAATAATACTCCTAATAATTCTCCATAATAGATTATAATAAAATTATTATATTATATATTCGAGTTTTTGTAAAGCATATTGAGAAAATCATTGTTTTATATTGCCAAAAATAAGTAAAATGTTTGTCAAACATGACTTCGATAAAAGCTTTTTACATTTTAGAATGTTTTTGCATTCCACATTCTAGTTTTTTTGCTCAAAATATAGGTTTTAATCTTGCGTTACGATTTTATACTTTACAAGCAAAAATACTATATTCTAATAAAACATTTGTTGACTAGTTTTTATAATTATTTTGGTAAAAAATATTTTCAAAATCAAAATACTTTATATAAATAGTGCAAAAATCTCCCCTAAGAGAGATTTTTGTCAAACAAGTTGATATTTGATACCGCTAGGAAGTCTGAGTAGTTGATAGATATTCCCCACTCTGCCCCTGTAAGAATTTACAAGTCCTAGCAGTTTGTTTTGGTCAATGTTCGCAAGCACCGCCAGTCCGCAACTGCCACTTACCGTGCGTGGCTTGTTGATGAGCTGATTGGTGACTGCATTGCTCGATAAATATCTGCCAAATGCTATGGCATCACTGCGAGAGCGAAAAGAAATTACGAATTGCATATATCCCCCTTGTGAATTTATGTAAATCGCTCCCAATACAATATATTATCAAAACAATTTAGGAGTGACTATGATATATCTAGACAATGCAGCAACTAGCAAATACAAACCAAAAAGCGTGGCAGATAGTATGCTCTTCGAGCTGACCCACTCGGCAAATGCTGGGCGAGGCGCTCATTCCCAATCAATCGCAACCGCCCAAAGAGTGTTCGACACAAGACAATTTTTACTCAAAGCTTGTGGCGGCAGCCCCCAACATTCCTTGATTTTTACAAGCGGTTGTACAGCGGCACTCAATCTGGCAATCATTGGATATTTGGAAAATTTTAGGGGCGAAAATGTGGACGTCATCACCACTTCCAACGAACACAACTCGACTATCCGAACGCTGTTTTGGCTCAAAAAGTCGATACATATCAACATAATTGAAGTAAAACCACAATATGACGGCAGTATAAATCCCAAAGATATTGAGCGAAATATCACCAAAAATACACGCCTTGTTTGCGTGTGTCATATATCAAATGTGACCGGTGCTATGACTGATATTTATGAGATTGGGCATATCTTGAAAGAAAAAAATATAGCTTTCCTAGTAGATTGCGCCCAAAGTCTGGGGCATGTGGCTGTTAATTGCATTGAGGCAAATATCGACTTTTTGGCATGCGCCGGACATAAAGGATTGCATGGTCCGCAAGGTGTGGGTATGCTGATTTGGAACACTGCTCTCCCCCTACAACCAATCACTTTCGGCGGAACTGGCACGGACAGCTTGTCAGCTGAACAGCCAACCACAATTCCTGAAGGATACGAAGCAGGCACAATCAATGCTGTGGGCATTGGGGGACTGGGTGCTGGAGCTAGGTGGACTATGGACAATATAAGACAAATAAATTTGCATACTCGCTATCTAGCAAGCGAGCTTATGTACGGACTTAGGCAAAACAAAAATGTTAAACTTTTTACCACAATGAGTAGTGGTGTCGTGTCTTTCAACGTGGGTGATACTCCCTCTACCCAAGTAGCTGATTATCTCAATTCGGTTGGAATTGGAGTGCGTGCAGGTCTGCATTGTGCCCCATGGATACATAGATATTTTGGGACAACTGAGCAAGGAATGGTGCGTGCTAGCATTGGCTACAACAACAACATAAGAGATATAAAAGCCCTCGTAAAAGCAGTCGAAAATATGCCAAAAATGTAAAATTATACTTTGAGTTTGGCAACCAATTTTTTCATTTTTTCGAGCTGTGGTGGGGTGAGCATGGTCGATGCTTGACTTAAAAATTCATCAAGTGTGTCGTTGTCTAGCTCCCCCTTTTCTCTGCTTTCGGTCGCTGTGCGGAACATTTCGAGCATAAGTTCTTCTTGGGAAAGTGTTGCGTATTTTGCCATTTGAGCTGATAGGTCTGCCTCAGTCATTGGAGAGTTTTCTTTGGAGTTGCGTTTGAACGAGTTGGAATTGTTGCCACTGTGGCTGGTCGATCTAAAAAATGTTTTTTGTTTTTTCATAATATCTCCTGTCACTATCTAATATATGCAAGCATACAATAAAGTGTTAGGTGAATTATGGAAATGAGTGAAATGCTGAAAACAATGATGAAAAATGGTGGAATGAATGGCAATATGTCGCCTGAAAATATGATGATGACACTGTTGCCAACCTTGCTCGAAAACTCCAAAAAAGAAAATGCCACTCCCCCACCTGCAAGTCCGGGGCACGATAGAAATGTGGCTATGACAATCAACAAATTGTACAATGAGTAGGGTTTTTATCCCCTCAGAGCGACAACCGCTTTGCTCTGTGTCGCTCAGCTCCCCTTACCATAAGAGGCGCTCTCTTTTATTGATAATAAAAAATTCCGTAAAAAAAGACTGCCCCTTAGAAAGGGGAAGTGGATAGTTGTAGCACTTGTGTGAAAACTAGCCGATAGGGATTGTCTATAACCAACTCTTTGCAAGAAGTCTTATCCCCTCAGTCTAGTCGCCGTTGCACTTAGGACTAGACAGCTTCCCTTACCATAAGGGACGCTCTCTTCTATGGATAAATAATATCCTTATAAAAGACTGCCCCTTAGCAAGGGGAAGTGGCTAGTTGGAATCACAGGCGTAAACTAGACGATAGGGATTGTAAATCTATACCATAACGCTTACAGCTAGCCAAAATACAAAATAATTCCTTACAAAAAAAACGAGAGCTTTCGCTCTCATTTTCGTGATATGTATCGACTTTTCGACTATTCATACTTAGCTCTTGCCACACTTTGGAGCCAACCCATGATGAGTTTATCTCTCTCGGCTTTGTCCATCTTAGGCAAAAATTCTTTATCAATTTCTTTGTTGGTCTTGATGTCTTCCACACTCTTCCAATGTCCTACACCCAAGCCAGCCAAATAGCAAGCACCAAGTGCAGTTGTTTCCACGACTTTTGGTCTGACAACCTTAGAGCGTAGCATATCCGCTTGGAATTGCATCAACACATCGGACACGCACGCACCGCCATCGACATTTAGGCTGGTAATATCGTGACCCAAGTCATTTTCCATAGCATGCACGACATCAAAAACTTGATAAGCGATTGATTCGAGTGCTGCTCTTACGATATGTTCACGCTTTGTTCCACGAGTGATGCCTGTGATAGTTCCTCTCGCCTTTGCGTCCCAGTGAGGAGCGCCCAAACCAACAAAAGCTGGCACGATATACACGCCGTTGGCAGATGGATATTTCTCTGCGATTTCATCGGCTTCACTTGCTTTGTCGATGATTCTCATCTCATCTCTCAGCCATTGAAGCACCGCACCGCCCACGAAAACACTACCTTCTAGGCAATATTGTGGTCTGCCATTCTCTTCGCTGGCTGTCAAGGTGGTGATAAGACCACGGCAAGAATTTACCGCTTGGCTACCTGTGTTGACCAGTGTAAAACAGCCCGTGCCATATGTGTTTTTGCCCTCGCCTTTTTTCACGCACAAGTGTCCAAAAAGTGCAGACTCTTGGTCACCTGCCACACCGCTGATTGGCACTTTTGCTCCAAAGATTTTTTCATCGGTATATCCAAAAATTCCGCTCGAATGTGTTACTTTTGGCAACATACATTTAGGAATATCGAAAAGCTCTAGCAATTCATCATCCCATTCCAAAGTATGGATATTGAACAAAAGTGTACGGCTTGCATTGGTATAATCGGTCGCATGCACACTTCCGCCAGAGATTTTCCACATAAGGTAGGTGTCCACCGTACCAAAAAGTAGTTCGCCCTTTTCTGCTCTTTCTCTTGCATCGGTCACGTTGTCAAGTATCCACTTGATTTTGCTTGCTGAGAAGTACGCATCGACAGGAAGACCTGTTTTTTGGTAGATTTTTTCTTCCAACCCTTGTTTTTTTAGGTTTTCGCACATATCTGCGGTACGGCGACATTGCCAAACGATAGCATTGTACACAGGTTGGCCTGTGTTTTTATCCCACACAATGGTTGTTTCTCTTTGGTTGGTGATACCAATTCCCACGATTTGGCTCTTGTCGATACCTGCTCTTTGGATAGCGTGTTCGAGTGAATCGAACTCGGTATTCCAAATATCCTCAGGTCGGTGTTCTACCCAACCTGGGACAGGGTAAATTTGTTCAAACTCTTGTTGTGCCTTGCCTATTATATTAGCTTTGTCATCGAAGACAATGGCTCTCGAGCTTGTAGTGCCTTGATCCATTGCAACAATATATTTTTCCATACGCACACCTTATTTTTTTGCTACATTTTTGGTAACAATGAAGTCTACGCCACTGCCAAGAATATCCTTGTAAGCAATGTCGCCTTCTTTGACAGGAGCAACCAACTCAATTCCTTTGAGCAAGTCAAGGCTCTCGAAAATCTTTGCCTTGTCGATAGGGGCGCTAGTCTTGACAGAAGCCATAGCAATCACGCCGTCTTTCACTCTTACCACGCTGGTAACCATACGCTTAGGAGCGGTCACTTCATCTTTGGCATACTTTTCGCCACGAGGGCAAGTGTTGCCGGTTACTTTGATATTGGTCTTGTCGCTGTCATCTACTTGGAGGTGGCAACCCATTGGACAACAAATACAAATCATTTCTTTCATATTACACCTCCTTCAAGCAAACTACTACGCTTTGACCTTTGCTTACTTTATCTAGTTGGTCAGCTTTCAAAGTGATAGTTTCCATTTCGCCAGGAGCTACCACAGGGCGTTTTTTGGAGAAAATTTCTTCTCCGTCCACTTCCACAACCAGCCTTCTATTCTTGAATACATTTGCTACACGCATTTTGAGTTTTAGCTCACCTGTATCGACTTTTCGACTGATTTTTTGTGGAACGACATATCTTACGCCACCACTTGTTTGGAGTTCTACATAGTCGCTTTCTGTCTTGCCGTTGTTGATATAATCTACTGCGCATTTGCCTGCGAGTTCGCTCTCTTCACTTACAAAGTCCACTAGGTCATGCACGTGAAGCACGTTACCGCATTGGAAAATACCCTCTACGTTGGTCATCATCTTGTCATCAACAACACCACCGCCAGTCACGTTGCTGAGTTGAACATTTGCGAATTTTGCAAGTTCGTTTTCTGGCAACAAACCAACACTTAGCAAAAGTGTGTCGCACTTGATTTCTTGTGCTGTTGACATAATAGGTTGAAGTTTTTCATCTACTTGGGCAATAACCACGCTTTCGACTCTGTCCTTACCTTTGATATCTACCACGGTATGAGAGAACATAAGCGGAATATCAAAGTCTTTCAAGCATTGGACAATATTTCTATTGAGTCCGCTAGAATATGGCATAAGTTCTACCACTGCTTTGACCTTAGCTCCCTCGAAAGTCATACGTCTTGCCATGATAAGTCCGATATCACCGCTACCTAGGATAACGACTTCTTTACCTACCATATATCCATCGATATTGACAAGTTTTTGGGCTGTTCCTGCTGAGAATACACCAGCACAACGAGAGCCGGCAATATTGATACCGCCACGAGGGCGTTCTCTACAACCGCAAGCAAGGATAATAGCCTTTGCATGATATTTTACAAGGCCGTCTGCCTCGCTTACGCAAGTGATAACCTTGTCATTGGTCACAGATATAACTGTTGCACCGAGCTTGTACTCGATATTGCGAGCAAGCACTTGTTGAACATAGCGGTTGGCATACTCAGGGCCTGTCAACTCTTCTTTGAAAGTATGCAAGCCAAAGCCGTTGTGAATACATTGGTTAAGAATACCGCCAAGGGTGTTTTCTCTCTCCAAAATGAGTATATCTCTTTCTCCGCTATCATAAGCAGACTTAGCAGCAGCCAAACCTGCAGGACCGCCACCGATAATAATCAAATTCTTCTCTATCATTGTTTCACTCTCCCTATAACCACATTGGACTTGCCACCGAACTTGGTGATTTTGGTCATATCTTTGCCAAGTTCTCGGCTCAATATTTCCATAATACGAGAAGTGCAGAAGCCTGATTGACATCTTCCCATGCCGGCACGAGTTCTTCTCTTGACGCCGTCCAAGTCTTTTGCACCTAGAGGGCGGTTGATGCTGTCCACGATTTCGCCTTCGGTCACCACTTCACAGCGACAAACAACTTTGCCATAGAGAGGATTTTTCTTGATGATTTCGGCTCTTTGGGTGTCGTCCATGGTTGAGAATTGTTTGATACCTTCTCTCACTGGCACAAAGTTTGGATTGGACTCCAAATTCATGATTTTTGCCACATCTTTTGCCACATAGTCGCCGATAGCAGGGGCAGAAGTAAGTCCAGGTGACTCGATACCTGCCACATTGTAGAAGCCTTTTACTTCACTCTCGCCGATGACAAAATCGCCATCAACATTGTGCGCACGGAGTCCAGAGAATTGGGTGATGACCATTCTCTTGTTGAGTTCTGGCACGCTCATGCTTGCCATTTTGTAAACTTCGTTCAAGCCGTCTACGGTAGTTGACACGTTCTCTTTGTCGAGCATATCGTGAGCTGTAGGTCCAATCAAAATATTGCCGTGTGTTGTTGGGCTGACAAGGATACCCTTGCCCATTTTGGTAGGAAGTTGGAAAAGTGTGTGTGACGCTAGATAGCCGTTGGTCTTGTCGAGCAACATATATTCGCCCTTACGAGCCACGATTTGCATCTTTTTGTCACATGCCATATTGTTGATTTCATCGGCAAAAACGCCAGCGCAGTTGATGACCATATCTGCATGATAGCTTGTGCCGTCCGCACATTCTACCACCATATCTTCAGCTTTTCTTACGTTTGTTACCTTTTTGTTGAACAAAAATTCTACGCCATTTACACACGCATTTTCTGCGAATGCAATAGTCATTTCGTATGGTCCAACAATTCCTGAGCTTGGCGCTCTGAGTACTGCAACCACCTCTTTGCTGATATGTGGTTCAAGCTCCCTAGCCTTGTCACCGGGCAAAATCTCTAGACCTTTCACGCCGTTTGCTTCACCCTTGTGATACAACTCTTCGAGAGCAGGATAGTCCTTTTCATCGAAACAAAGAACCATTGCTCCAATTCGCTTGAATGGAAAATCAAGCTCCACCGACAAGCGGTCGAACATAGCATTTCCCAAGATATTGAATTTTGCTTTCAATGTGTTTGGCTTGGCATCAAAACCTGCGTGAACAATGCCAGAATTTGCTTTACTTGTGCCACAAGCAACGTCGTTTGCGCTCTCCAACACAAGCACGTCGGCGTTATATCTCGCCAATTCTCTTGCAATGGAAGAGCCGACAACGCCGGCACCAATGATAATAATTTTACTCATATCTCATCTCCCTTTTTATATACGACATTATACCACACCAAAAAAGTGTTTTCAAGACCTAAATCAAAAATAATAATACACGTTAGTTATAAAAATATAATATAATAATAAATTTTTATTGTTACCATATAATGCTTTCCAATTTTGGCTTTTTCAGTTTTTGATGATTTCGCTCACTCACTTCACCCTCGCTTGCAAGTCAAATTGGCGAATTTAATTTTATATTCCACTCTGCTTTGCTTTGTCATTACATTTTTTTGCATTAGCATGCTAATCGCTGCCAAAATTGTTTTTCATCTCTCAAGACGCCCACTTTTGCAGTTTATCTTTTATATAAATTTTTGTATTTTTACCTGTTTTTCCATATATTTTTGATGCTCACTTAGAATTTTTTTCAAATTGATTTTTGATGCAAAATCTATTTTTTCGTCCTGTCAAAAATGAACAAAATAGGGTAATATTTTTTGCCAAATTGCTCATAATAAAAAGGAATATATGACAAAAATGTGTACACTTCCCCCAAGTTTTGCACTGTATAGTGTGCTGTTGTAGCACAATATCCCTCTGCAAAATAGGCTTTTTGAACACTTTTCTCTCCATTTTTGGGTATTTTACATAATGTTTTTTGGGTATTTTACATAATGTTGCTGTCACAAGTTCCACAGACTCCTTACACTTTTGAGCTGTATAAGCGAAGTATCCAAATCAATTCTTTGGCGTGACCACACAACTCGCCCAAGATATATGACAATTCGCAAATTGTAGCAACGCACTCAACGTTATTATAATGATACATAAACATATATAAGGAGAAAAGATGAACCAAACCGACCAACAAGTTTTGCAAAAAGTTGTCGTAGCAACCGCCATTGCACTTACCACTCTCGAATGTATTGCCCCACACGCACAGGGCGAACTCAAAGAAAAGCTTACGCTGTTCTCTATCGAGCATAGAGAACTCCAACAAAGTGCCGAAAAGATACTCCACGACCATCAAATAAAATTATCTCACCCCAACAAGTTTGTCCAATCGTTTGCCATAACGCTCACCAATCGCAGACTTGCCAACCACAACTCTCCAAGCTATATCGCCCAGATGATTATCAAGGGTACAGCCAGTGGAAGCAACAATCTAAACAGCTTTTTGAAAAATCACAAAGATGCCAACAGCGAATATTTGCACCTTGCCAAGGACCTTTTGGAGCTACAAAGCCGTATGCAAACTGCCCTTGTATGCTTCATATAACAAATATTTGTCAAAAGCCGATTTTTAGAAAAATGTCGATATGTATCGAGTTATCAGCTATCAATATAGCATTTTTGTAGCGAAAATACCGCCGTTTGGGGTGATTTTTGGCTATCATATGCCGATAAGTCGATTTTTTGACCATATATAGCGATATGTATCGAGTTTTATGCAAATATTTTTGTACTTTGCATAATTGGAGCAATGTCACATAGAATAAGAGTAGGAGAGGATATGGAAAAGCAAGAAAAGAAAGACAATCATCCTGTCAGTATCAACACACTTAACATAACATTTGGTCAAGACTTCCAAGTGCATGGTGTTACCAATGTCTTGGAATGCAGCGACAAAAATTTTGTTGCCTATCTTGGCGACAACACTCTGTCCATTGGTGGAGAAAATTTGTCAATCGAGTTCTTGGACATTGATCACAAGCAAGCTCATATCAACGGCAGTATATGTTCGGTGAAGTTTGCACAAGGCAAGAGCAAACTATCATTGCTAAAAAAGTTGGTTAAATAATGGGAGCAAGTCCAACAACTCAGGCGACCACCTTTGGGATCTTTTTGCTCGTAGGCTTAGCGGTAGGGTTAGCAACTTATCTCCTAAAATTTTTCTTAGGCAAGTTATCCCCTACCCCACTTGCTCGATTATTTTTCTTGTCTGTCACCCCAACACTTGCGTTTGGCGTTTTTCTGTCGGTGGAATTATTCCTTTTTTATCTCGATATACATACCTATCACATTATATCTTTTGGACTTGGTATGTTTTTGAGCATTTTTTGTATTCACAAAATCATCAAACACAAATCAAAACAGCAATAATATGTACAAAATAGTTTTTTCAAAGCTGTAAAATAATTTTTATTTGCAATATAAATATGGATAAAATAGGTATTTACTAGGCACTCTTCAACTGATTAACTTCTAGCCGTTTTTCTTCTAAAAGTCAAATAATTATCAAAAAACAAAAATTTTTTCAAAAAAGTATTGCATTTTTGCAACATCTATGTTAACATATAAGCATAATAGATGTCCTAAATATATGTAAAAATGCGATTGTTCTCCCCCAAGGCTTTCGCATTTTTCTTTTATGGATTTTTTGGTAATGGATTTTAAGTGATTTTCAATATACAATATCAATATATTTATTTACAACTATCAGCCAAATTTCAATAGGGACAACAAGCATATTATTATCGCCACTTACTAGGGGCAGTCTTTTCAGCGGATAAACATTTACAATATAATCAGCAAGTAAAAATCAACTAAATAAATAACCAATATATGCTTACTATAATAAATCAGTATAAAATGGCCGCCTTGTGTAAAGGGGGCTGGCTGGCACAAAGCGAAGCGACTGTCAGACTGAGGGATTGTCACCTTATTATGAGCGCCCCTTATGGTAAGGGGAGCTGAGCGACACAAAG
>CAMFVQ010000053.1 GCA_945992255.1 uncultured Clostridia bacterium | reverse complement strand
CTCGATACCTGCACTAAGTGGAGTCGTCGGAGAGGAGCTGCAAATGCTAAAATCATTTTTATCGCAAAAATAAAAAAATTTATGCCTAAAATACTTGACACCGTCCTTCAAAATTTTTCTATTGACACACCACAATTTTGTAGTATAATAAAATTGAACTACCAAATGTAGTGTTGGGAGGAAATATGAAGTGCATATATTGTGGTTGGGACGATGACAAGGTAGTTGACAGCAGAGTCAACGAAGATGCCACTGTTATTCGCCGAAGAAGAGAATGCAATCATTGTGGAAAGAGATTTACCACTTACGAAACAATCGAAACGACACCTATTATGGTCATCAAAAAGACTGGATATAGACAACTTTTTTCGCCACAAAAAGTCAAGAATGGCATTGTGAAAGCATGCGAAAAACGCCCTGTATCTATCGACCAAATCGACAAACTTGTATCGGATATTGAGATGAAAATTCACAACGAACACGAAGGTGAAGTGACCTCAACTCAAATCGGCGAGTATGTTATGGAAGGCTTGAAAGATATCGATGATGTAGCATATGTTCGTTTTGCGGCAATTTATCGCCAATTCAAAGATATCAACAGTTGGCTGAGCGAAATCAACCAAATTCTAAAAGACAAAGACAGGAACAATCAATAACAATATATATTCTAGGATAGTGGCTTTGCTATCCTTTTTTGTGCAATTTTTCGCAAAATTGTAGCAAATTTATGCAGTTTTTTCAGCTATCACAATAGATTGTACATTTTGTATCTTTTATAGACTCGAATTGAAGTCAAAATAATATAGAATTTTCAAAATCATAATAATTCTACATTTTTCGACATAAGCTATCTTAGGTGAAATATGGTACTCAGTTCAATTTTTGCACTACTTAGCAATATTTTCTTTTTTACAGGCTATGTCAAACAGAACAACAGCTTTGCTCAGCCGTTGTCCGAAGATGTCGAGAGGCAACTACTCGAAAAAATGTGGCAAGGTGATGAGAGGGCCAAAGAAGAGCTTGTCAAACACAATATGCGACTTATCGCACATGTTGCCAAGAAATATTCTAGCTACAATGACAACGATGAATTACTCAGTGTAGGCTCGATTGGATTGGTCAAAGCTATCAATACATACAAGGCAGGCAAGGGTACAAGGTTGGCAACTTATGCAGCAAGGTGTATCGAAAACGAGATTTTGATGATGCTCAGAGCAACCAAAAAGATAAAAGCCAACAAGTCGCTTTATGAGCCTGTCAGTTATGACAAAGATGGCAACGAAGTGGCACTCATTGACCTACTTTGTGTAGATGAAGAGAGTGTAAGTGCCAAAGTCGAGAGCGAAATTGTCAAGGAAAAACTAGGTGTGATTGTTCGCAAAGTGTTGGATAATCGAGAATACGAGATAATTGCACTTAGATATGGACTTGATGACAACGAGCCGTTGACTCAGCGAGAGATAGGCAAAAAACTCAAAATATCACGTTCTTATGTATCACGGATAGAGACCAAAGCATTGCTAAAACTCAGAGAATATCTAGTTGAGAGCAATATCGAGTTGTAAAACTAAAACTTGCCGAAAACTGATATCTGAATTTCCAATCAAAACAATATTTGTATGTTGTTTTTAGCCAAAGCCCTATCAAAATATTTTCACAAAATGTAAAATTGTGCAAAATAGTAGAATTGAGAGCGTTTTGTATCATTTTTTTTGACAAATATATCAAACAATGCTACAATCTAGTTGAGATAACCAGATGTTCGCAAGCATTGCTTGAGGAAAGTCCGAGCACCACAAGGCAGAGTGCTGGCTAACTACCAGTCAAGGTGACTTGAAGGAAAGTGCAACAGAAATAAACCGCCAACATTGTTGGTAAGGGTGGAAAGGCGAGGTAAAAGCTCACCGTCCCTTAGGCGACTAGGGGAGCCATGTAAACCCCACTCGGTGCAAGAGAAAATGACATATCGGTAGCCTGCCGTGTCAGAAAATCGCTCGAACGTGCTGGCAACAACACGTCTAGATAGATGAACATCCAATACAGAACTCGGCTTATAGATTATCTCAGCTCCACTTCGGTGGAGTTTTTTATTTTATTGACAACATATACTCGTTATTATATAATTATAATGTATGGAAACTTTATTTGATATGGTAAGCACAACAAGCGCTCCACTTGCAGAGAGAATGCGACCAACCAGTCTAGATGACTTTGTGGGACAAAAGCATATTGTGGGCAAAGATACGCTACTTCGTAGGGCGATTATGACTGACACTTTGGGCAGTTGTATTTTCTATGGACCTCCGGGCTGTGGCAAAACTACACTTGCAAACATTATTGCCAACACCACCAATTGCCGTTTTGTCAAACTCAATGCAGTATCGAGCGGTATTGCTGATGCAAAAAAGGTGATTGATGAAGCTAAAAATATGCTCCAAATGTATGGACAAAAGACATATTTGCTACTTGATGAGTGCCACAGGTGGAACAAAGCCCAATCAGATTGTATGCTTGCCGCTATCGAGCAAGGACATATTATTTTTATAGGTTCGACCACCGAAAATCCATTCGTAAGTATGACCAAAGCGATTGTATCTAGGTGTAGGATTTTTGAATTTAAAAAACTAAGCAATGATGATATAAAGTTGGCTATCGAGCGAGCTATCAAAGACTCCAAAAATGGTCTTGGCAACTATGATTTGACCGTGACAGACAAGGCAATCGAGCATTTTGTATGGGCAAGTGATGGTGATGTGAGAGTAGCGCTCAATTCGTTGGAGCTTGCTTGCTTGTCCACAAAGCCAAATGCTGAGGGCAAAATTGTTGTCGATGATACCATAGCTTCCCAATCTATCCAAAAGAAAGCGCTATGTGTAGATGAAAGTTTGTACTATGATATGATTTCTGCATTTTGCAAGTCGCTTAGAGGCAGTGACTCAGATGCTGCACTTTATTGGGCGGAAAGGCTTATTCAAGCAGGTTGTGACCCAATGCTTATTTTGCGTAGGTTGGTGGTGCATAGTTCAGAAGATGTGGGTATGGCTGATCCGCAGGCATTGGTTGTGGCAACTTCCGCAATGGTTGCATTCCAAAATCTTGGACTACCAGAGGGCAAAATACCTATGTACAATGCCATAATTTATGTATGTGAAGCTCCAAAATCTAACAGCGTTGTCAGGGCAAAATATGCTGTCGAAGATGTGGTAGCTCATCGCAGTGATGATGACGTTCCGTACTATTTGCGTGATGCCAACTACAAACTCGAAAAAGTCGAGGGATACAAATATCCGCATGACTTTGGCGGTTGGGTAGAACAACAATATTTGCCAACAAGTCTAAAAGATGAGCAGTTCTATATTCCATCTAACAACGGCAAAGAAAAGGGAATGTTCAGAGCCAAAGTTCAAAAGAAAAACAAAGAAAACAAAGATTGATAATAGGAGGAGTTATGTTAGAAGTTACCAATCTTAGTAAAAAATACAACAATTCGGACGACTTTGCTGTCCAAGATGTCACTTTTACGGTAGGTGAGGGCGAAATTTTTGGTTTTCTAGGTCCAAATGGAGCCGGCAAATCTACCACAATCAAGTGTATGACTGGCATTTTGCCATACAGCAGTGGCAGTATTTGTTTGGATGGATTCAGCCTTCAAGACCAACCTATCAAGTATAAGCAAAATATCGGTTATGTTTCAGATGACCACATGGTCTATGACAAATTGACTGCCAAAGAATATATCAACTTTGTGTGTGATATGTACAACGTTAGGACAAATGACCGCAAAACTCGTGTAGATAGTTTGCTCGAAAAGTTCGAGCTAGGAGATGTTTACGACAAGCAAATCAGCTCATATTCGCACGGTATGAAACAAAAAATATGCGTGATTGGTGCATTGGTTCACAAACCAAAATTGTGGATATTGGATGAGCCACTCACAGGACTTGACCCAAAGTCTGCGCATATTCTAAAAGAAATGATGAAAGAGCATTGCCAAGAGGGTAACAGTGTGTTTTTCTCTTCACACATGCTAGAAGTTGTAGAAAAAGTTTGTGATCGCATAGCAATCATTGACAAAGGCAAGCTTTTGCTAGTGTCTGATATGGACAAACTTACCGAAAACACTTCCGACCTATCGCTAGAAGACTTTTTCTTGAGTGTGACAGGCATACCCAAAGATATAGCGGAGTTTGATTAGCCTATGGAAAAATTTTGGAAACTAACCAAATTCAATATGTCTTACTATCTCAAACCACGCTTTGAGTCGACCAAAGACAAACGCAAATTCATCATGATGATTGTCATATTGGGGCTATGCTTTTTGATGCCAATCGCTATGATGGTAGCGTCAATTTATATGGCGACTTCTATGGCAATTCAAATGGGAGTGGTGGCGGATTTTATCTCTATTATCTTGTTTTCAGCGCAAGTTGCAGTCATATTTATGGGTACAGCAGGATATCTTCAAATTATGTTTTTCTCCCAAGATAACAAGATTTTGGCGTCGATGCCTATCAGATATTCGCATATTTATATATCTAAGCTCATAGTCAGCATTTTCAGCAATATGCTGGTGTCGGCAGTCATCAACATTCCTTCACTCATAGTCATTGCAGTAGCTTTGAACAAGGCAGGAATGACGCTAGGTGCAGGGTATTATTTGCTCGTACCGATTGCTGTAATATTTACACCGCTTATGGCTTTGATTGTGATATCCATACTAGCATTTCCACTAATGAAAATCTTGACTTATCTTAGGAAGCATCCAACGCTTGCGGCACTTGTTGCAACGTTGTTGACAGTTGGCTTACTTTTGTTGATTTATATTCCAATGATGACGTCAATGCCAAAGGATGAAGACGGCTCGCTCGTCACGGACAATATGGTGCAACTTTTCTCCAAAATAGGCAAGTTTTCTTATCCAACTCATTGTCTTGCCAAGGCAATGATTGGCGAAAATGCTGTTGCCAACTTCTTCATTTTCTTTGGCATAACTCTTGCTTGCTTTGGCGTAGGAGTGGGGTTGTCAACTTTGTTTTTTAGGTCCACTATGGCATCTATGAACGAAGGCACAGGAATGACCAAAACAGCCAAAAATCAAGCGGAAACCAAGCAAAATAAGCCACTTGTAGCCATGATGAATAGAGAAATCAAATGCGTTATGCGTGATACTAAGATAGCTATGCAAACGTTTATGATGATATTTATGGTACCGGTTTTGCTTGTCCTTGCCAAGTTTATGACAAAGGGAAATAATGAAGGGGTAACCAATCCCGCTATGTTCCAACTGGCGATGAGCTTTTTCTATTGTGATATGATATGTGGTATGAATTATCTTGCTATCATTGGCATATCAAGAGAGGGCGACAAGTTTGGGTTGCTCAAAACTTTGCCGATTGACTCTCGCACGATTATGAAATCAAAGCTTTTGCTTGCAGACTTGTGCAGCATTTTGGCAATATGTGTATCGGCAATAGTCTTTTGCTTTGTGTCATCAGGTGCTTGGTATGACAAAATACTTTTCCCAATCGCACTCATAGGCACGTGCACACCGCTCAATGCGTTTGCATTGCTAAGAGATACCAAAAAGCCAAATCTAAAATGGATGAATGTCAAAGAAATTACCAAGAACAATATGGGAACGTTTATTCCTACTATGCTCGGAATGGCGGAAGGTATGGTGATTGTCATATTGGGCGTTGCGCTGTCAATGTTGAAGATAGCAGTTTGGCAGTCATCACTGATTTTTTGGGCGGCAGTAGGTGTAATATCATTGATATATTATTTTATATTTAGATACAAAAAACTAGACAAAATGGTAGAATATTTCGACAATATCCAACCATAATAGGAGAGAGATGAAACATTTGAGTATTGACCTAGGCGATGTAAGAATAGGACTCGCCACCAGCGACATTATGGGCATAATTGCCAACGGATTGGAGACTTACAAGCGTAAGGATATGGACAGCGACATTGATTATATAGCCAAGCTTGTCAAAGATTTTGGAGTAGAAGTTGTGGTGATGGGGCTTCCTATCAATATGGACGGCACGAGCGGTGAGAGAGTGGACAAAGCAAGAGAATTTGCCCAACTTTTGTCGGAGAAAGTAAGTGCAAAAATCGATTTTCAAGATGAAAGATTGACCACCGTGACAGGCGAGCGTATGCTTATTGAAGCAGGCGTGAGAAGAGATAAACGCAAACAAGTCATCGACAAAATTGCCGCAACAATCATTTTGCAAACATACCTTGATAGTCATTGATTGTCAAAAATGCGTAAAAAAATTTTTGGGTATTGACAATTGGCAACAATTGGTATAAAATCTAGCTAAATGGAGGTGATATAATGGCTAAAGATATCGACAATACAGAAGAAATGGAAAATATCGTTTTGGTAGACGATGAGGGCAAAGAGGTAGAATTCGTTCACCTTGCAACTATCGACTATGAAGATGATTGGTTTATTTTTGTTCAACCAGTAGAACTTGGCGATCTCGAAGATGATGAAATGTTTATTTTCAAGATTGAGAGCGATTCTGAGGGCAACGACATTTTCGTGCCAGTAGAAGATGAAGACCTTATCGAAAAGGTTTATGCAGAGTTCGTAAAAGAATATGAGCATGGTTGTGATTGCGGTTGTGAAGACTGTGATTGCGAGGGCGAATGTGATGGTGATTGCGATTGTGGTTGTGAAGACTGCGATTGTGACAAAGACTAATCAAACTGACCGACAGCGAAAGTTGTCGGTTTTTTCTTGCAAATTTTTAGAGAATTTAAGTTAAAATTAAGTTTAAGATTGTTTTTTACAAAGAATTTTTTTGAAAATCGGTTGTAGAAAACTCCAGAAAACATTTTTGGAGCATTGCTCAGTGCAAGATTTTTCAAAATACCGCCCAAAATTCAAATTAAGCTTCCAAATGCCGTATTTTTGGGTTGTTTTGGCAATTTATACTTGCTGAATATAATCTAGAATATAGCAATTTAGAAAAAGCAATTTATATATAAATATCGACTTTTTGCTTGCCAAGCCTATTTTATTGTGGTATACTATCACAAGAAAAATCACCTAAGGACTAGTATCGAGCGGTTGCTTTTGCCAAAAGTTGTTCGGTATGTAAGCTTTGGGGAGGAAAAAACAAGGAGAATTTTATTATGGCAGTAGTAACAATGAAAAGCCTTCTAGAGGCAGGCGTACACTTCGGTCACCAAACTAAGAAGTGGAATCCAAAGATGTCTAAGTACATCTATTCTTCAAGAAACGATATTCATATCGTTGACCTTCAAATCTCAGTAGAGCAAGTAGAAAAAGCTTATGCTTTCATCAGAGATGTTGCAAAAGAAGGAAAGACAATTTTGTTTGTTGGAACAAAGAAACAAGCTCAAGATGCTATCAAAGACGAAGCAATTCGTTGTGGTATGTACTATATGAACCACAGATGGCCAGGTGGAACACTTACCAACTTCAAGACAATCAAGACTCGTATCGAAAAACTCAACAAAATCAACCAAATGGAAGCTATTGGACAATTCGAACTTCTTCCTAAGAAAGAAGTTGCTGGTCTAAAGAAACTCAGAGATGAACTCGAAGCTGACTTTGGCGGTATCAAGAACATGACTTCTTTGCCAGGCGCTATGTTCGTAGTTGACATCAACAACGAAAAGAACGCTGTTCAAGAAGCTCGCAAACTCAACATTCCTGTAGTAGGTCTTGTTGACACCAACTGTGACCCAGATCTAGTTGATTATGTTATCCCAGGCAACGATGATGCTATCAGAGCTATCAAACTTGTTGCTAGCATTATGGCTAACGCTGTTATCGAAGCTAACGAAGGAATTGCTTATTCTGTAGAAGAAGATGATGAAGTTGCAGAAGTAGCAGTTGAAGAAGCTGTAGAAGAGCAAGCTGAATAATTTTTACAAGGAGAATATTATGGCATTTACAAACAAAGATGTAATGGATTTGCGTGCTAAGACTGGTGTCGGCATGATGGATTGCAAAAAAGCATTGGTAGAAGCTGATGGCGATATGGAAAAGGCAGTAGAAATCCTCAGAGAAAAAGGTATGGCTACTAGCGTAAAGAGAGCTGGCAAAATCGCTTCTCAAGGTATCGTAGAGGCTTACAGAGAAAACAATGTAGTTGTTCTTGTAGAAGTAAACTGTGAAAGTGACTTTGTAGCAAGAGGCGACCAATACAAAGATTTTGTACTCCAAGTTGCAAAATTCATCGCCAACAACAATGTATCTGACATCGAAGAAGTTAAGACAGCTATGGCTGACTTGCTCGCAGAAACAATCGCTAAGATTGGTGAAAAAATTGATATCAGAAGATTTGCTAAATATGTAGAGAACAACACCAAGGTTGACAGCTATATTCACATGGGCGGAAAGATTGGTGTTATCGTAGAAACAAGTGCAAACGCAAGCGAAGAACTCACTCACGATATTGCACTTCAAATCGCTGCATCTAGCCCATCTTATGTAAACGTTTCAGAAGTTCCAGCTGCTGAAATCGAGAAAGAAAAAGAAATTCTTAAAGCTCAAGCTTTGAATGAAGACAAGCCAAAGCCACTCAATATCATTGAGAAAATGGTTGAGGGTCGTATCAACAAGTACTACAAGGAAGTTTGCTTGGTAGAACAACCATTCGTTAAAGATGGTGACAAGGCAGTTAAGCAAGTCCTTAAAGAAGCTGGCAATGTTGAAGTTATCAAGTTCACACGTTTTGTAATGGGCGAAGGACTTGAGAAGAAAGAAGAAAACCTTGCCAACGAAGTTGAAGAGCAAATCGCAAAAGCAAAAGCTAACAACTAACATCGCTAAGGGGAACATCAGTTTCCCCCTTTTTTTAGAACTTTCAAGGAGATATTATATGTACAAGAGAGCAATAATCAAACTAAGCGGAGAAGCGCTAGCAGGTGAAAAAGGCTTCGGAATTGACCAAAATGTACTCGAATATGTTGTTGGACAAATCAAACAAGTAAGAGAACAAGGTGTAGAAGTAGGACTTATCATCGGCGGTGGCAACTTCTGGAGAGGTCGTCAAGCACCTACAATGGATAGATCGGCTGCAGACCACATGGGTATGTTGGCTACTGTTATGAACTCACTTGCAATGCAAGATGCTTTGGAGAGCCACGGAATCCCTACAAGAGTGCAAACAGCACTTACTATCACTCGTGTTGCAGAGCCATATATTTTGCGTAAGGCACTCAGACACTTTGAGAAAGGTAGAGTAGTTATTTTTGCTTGTGGTACAGGTAATCCATTCTTCAGTACGGATACAGGTGCTGCACTTAGAGCAGCTGAGGTATGTGCCGATGTTCTACTTTGTGCAAAGAATATCGATGGAGTATATGACAGCGACCCACGCAAAAATCCTAATGCAAAGAAGATTGATGAGATTGCATATATTGATGTCATCAAGAACGGACTTCAAGCTATGGATACAACTGCAATATCACTTTGTATGGAGAACAATATTCCAATCATCGTGTATGCACTTGGCGAAAAGGACAGCATTGTCAAAGCTGTATCAGGAGAGAAGATTGGTACAATTATCAAATAATTGAACTTCCAAACAAAATATCTTGAACAAAACACAACAAGCTCGAAGGGAACTTTTGGGCTTGTTTTTTTGTTGATTATTCTAAAAATCATCATAAATGAGAAGTATTTTTAAGTATTTATAATCGACAATTATCTATTTTTTATGATTGTTGTAGATTTTTGCGAGCTATTGTTTTTTATTTTTTGTCAAATATAGACATATCTTGGTTACAAGACAGAAGAATTAGTATTGAGCAAAAGCTGAAAATGTTGAAACTCATATTTTGGTTTAGGAATAAATTGCAAACAATATTATAAATATATATTGAAAAATAATTTTATATTTGGTATACTTATTATATAAAATTTTAGGAGAGTTTTTATGGCTTACGAAAGTATGGAAGTACTAGAACTATTCGACGAGTTTGAATCTAAGCTTGACAAATGCTTGGATGCGTTGAAGCACGAATTTATGAATATGAAGGCTGGAAGAGCCAACGCTCATATTCTTGACAGAGTAATGATAGATTATTATGGCACCCAAACACCACTCAAACAAATTGGCAACATTTCTACTCCAGAAGCAAGAATGTTGATGATTACAGTGTGGGATAGCAGCGTGCTTAAAGATGTAGAAAAGGCAATTATTGCTGCCAATATTGGTATCACTCCAAACAACGATGGCAAGTGCATTCGTCTTATTTTCCCAGAACTTACTCAAGAGAGAAGAAAAGACCTTGTAAAACAAATCAAATCTTTTGCAGAGAACTACAAGGTAAATATGCGTAATGCTCGTCGTGATATCAATGATGGTATCAAAAAACTCAAAAAGGACAACATTGTAACAGAAGATGAAGTTGCAATTTATGAGAAAGATGTTGACAAGGCATTGAGCGAAAAGATTGCCCTTGTTGACAAGCTTGCTAAGGACAAAGAGCAAGAAGTAATGAGCGTTTGATGCTAGGATTGACACTAGAACAAGCGACCAAACTACTAGGCGACAAGCCGGTAGAAATTATTTGGAACAACACCGACAAGTTGGCTGAATATGACAGTCAACTTGTTGTTGCTTGTAGAGAGCAAGATGACAAAGTGATTTTGACGCTTGCCAACTTCAAATTGGGTACAAAATGAGTATAAATATCAAAATTCCACGTCATGTTGCATTCATTATGGATGGCAATGGTAGGTGGGCAAAACAACGTTTGCTCCCACGCAAAATGGGACATCGTGAAGGCGTAAAAGCCATGAAAACAATGATAGAAGAATGTGACAAGCTCGGTATCGAGTATGTTACTTTCTATGCTTTTTCGACTGAAAATTGGGCAAGACCCCAAGAAGAAATTGATGAATTGTTTTCTTTGGTAAAGAAGTTTGCGGACAACGAACTTGCCAAATACAAAGACAAAGGCTATCGCATACGCATTTTGGGTGATGTGACACAGCTCCCAGATGAGACAAGAGATGTTTTGACTGAGATAGTCAGCTCATCTAAGGACAACAAGGGCATGCAAATCAACATTGCACTCAACTATGGCGGCAGACAAGAGATTGTTCAAGCTGTCAACAAAATATTGCAATCGGGGCTTAGTCAAATCGACAGCGATATGCTAAGTGATTGCATGTACACTTTTGGTATGCCTGACCCTGACATCATCGTGCGAAGTGGTGGTGAAAAGCGTTTGTCCAACTTTTTGATATGGCAATGTGCATACAGCGAATTTATATTTGTTGATGAATATTGGCCTGATTTTGACCGCAAAGTTTTGGACAGCATAATTATGGAATATTCTCGTCGAGATAGGCGATATGGAAAAATAGCGAGGTTAGACTAGTATGTGGAAAAGAATTGCTACTGCGGTAGTTTTGCTGGGCATAGTGTTCGGCACTTTGTTAGGACTTAGACAAATACATACATCTTTTGCCGACGTAATCGGCATTTTGGTATGCTTTTTGGGTGCTTGGGAAATGTATACCGCACTTAAAAAGAGCGGATACAATCCAATAGGCTGGGCAGTGCTTGTCATTGCGCTTGCGACCTATCCACTCACTGTCATTTTCAAAGAAAATGGCATTTTGATGAGCATAGCTTTTGCTACAATGGTGGCTATCATCATATTTACTTTCAGCCACAAATATGAGCTAAAAGATTTGCTCTCGACATTTATGATATTCATTTATCCGATTGCAATGTTTGCGCCATTCTTTTTGCTCAATCATTCGGAATATGGCATGCTTGCAATCATGCTTATGCTTCTGGTGCCAGTGCTTACCGACACTATGGCATACTTTGTTGGCATCACATTCCGTGGACCAAAACTTTGTCCAGAGATAAGCCCAAAGAAAACAATCAGCGGAGCAGTTGGCGGTGTACTTGGCGGTATACTTGGAGCTATGCTTGTGTTTATCTTGTTTGATTATACAGGCTGTATGGAAGTTTTCAAGAATGTCGGCTCGCTCCAACTTCTAGATAGCAAAGTCAAGTCAGCTATTGTATACGGCGTTGTAGGTCTTGTAGGCGGTGTTATTTGTGAGCTAGGCGACCTAGGTGCAAGTTGGATCAAACGCAAGGCGGAAATCAAAGATTTTGGTAAGATTTTCCCGGGGCACGGCGGTATGATGGATAGATTGGACAGCATTTTGTTTATGATTCCTATCGTATACTTTGTTATCTCAATCGTAGAAATTATGCACTAAAATTCTTTTATCCATTCGATGGATAAAAAGGCAAAAATATACACAACAGGCTATGCTTGTTGGTGGAAGTGGACAGCATGAAGAAGATTATACTTTTGGGCAGTACTGGATCTATTGGTACCCAAACTCTAGACGTAATAAGACAATACTCAGACAAGCTCTCAGTGCTTGGACTTTGTTGCGACAAAAATATCGACTTACTATATGAGCAAATCAAAGAGTTCAAGCCTCAGTATATTGCTGTCAAATATGAGCAAAAAGCACAACAATTGTCAGATAGAATTGGCAGAGAAGTGTGGAGCGGTGATGAGGGAATACTCAGACTAGCTTCTGTCCAATGCGATATTGTACTCAACAGCTTAGTTGGTATAAGCGGACTAGAGCCAACTATCAATGCAATCAATGCAGGCAACGATATTGCACTTGCCAACAAAGAAACGCTTGTAGCTGGCGGTGATATAGTTATGCCACTCGCCCGTTCAAAAGGCGTAAAGATTTTACCTGTTGACAGCGAGCATAGTGCTATTTGGCAATGCTTGGACTTTGACAAATCTAAGAAAATCTCATCTATATTGTTGACTGCAAGCGGAGGCGCGTTCAGAGATTTTACCAAAGAACAGTTAGAGAATGCCAAAAGTCAAGATGCACTCAAACATCCTACTTGGAATATGGGCAACAAAGTCACCATAGACAGTGCAACTTTGGTCAACAAGGGACTGGAAATCATCGAAGCTAAGCACCTATTTGGCGTGAGTGCCGATCAAATCAAGGTAGTTGTTCATCCCCAAAGTATTGTGCATAGTATGATAAGCTATTCTGATGGCTCAGTGATTGCACAAATGAGCTATCCTGATATGAAGTTGCCAATTCAGCTTGCACTTTTGTATCCTGATAGGGGCGATTTTGATTTTTCGCCATTGTCTTTTGCTGGACTAAATCTTACATTTACCGAGCCTGATTTTGATAGATTCCCTTGCTTGAAATTGGCTCTAAAATGTGCAAAACTCGGCGGAGTTTATCCAATTATTTTCAATGCTGTCAACGAGATTTTAGTTCCGCTATATTTGCAAAACAAAATAAAATTCTATGATTTTTCATATTATATAGAGCGTGCAATGGCAGAGCTTGGCGGCGATGAAGCGGTCAGTAGCGTGGACATTGTGCGACACTATGACAGCTTGGCTAGGAATTGGACTAGCGAGCAGCTTAAGGAGAATTGATGTTTTTACTAGGCGTAACTATTGTAGAAGTGATGAAATATATAGGCTACTTCTTGGGAGCTATCGTTTGCTTGATGATAATGATAATGGTACATGAGCTAGGACATTATACGGCAGGCAAAATTTTGAAATTCAAAATCAATGAGTTTGCGATAGGTTTTGGACCAAAGATTTTTTCTCGTACCAACAAACAAACAGGCGAAGTTTTCTCAGTCAGAGCTTTGCCACTCGGCGGTTTTTGTCAGTTCGCAGGCGAAGATTTAGAAGCAGTGCAAGAGGGCGACTTTAACTCTAAGAAGCCTTGGCAAAGAATTATTGTTTTGGTCAGTGGAGTGTTGTTCAACTATATTTTTGCTATCATTTTTTTGAGCATTTTCTTTATGGGATATGGCGAAGTCAATCGTGTGGTTGGCAAAGTTTACGACTTCAAAGCCGATGGCGAAACTGCTATTGTTCAACAATTCCAGCCAGATGATATTATTTTGAAAATCGATGGAAAGAATGCTTATGCATTACTCAATGACAATTTTGCCGCACTTTTGAAAGGCAAAGATGAAATGGTGGTGACAATCAACCGCAATGGCGAAATCATCGACCTAAATGTAAAGAAAGGATTGGTCGAAAAGATTGTCGTGGACGAGAATGGCAATGAAGTTGATGCTTCTTACAAAGGCTTGGGTATCGAGCTATCTGGAGAAAAAATTCACCTTGTCAAGTTGCCGTTTTTCCAAGCTATTGGACATTCTTTCGTGTTCGGAAAAGATGTAATTGCCGTATCGCTTAGGGCGATAGGTAGTATATTTACAGGTGGAGCAAAGATAGGTGACACCTTGGGTGGAACATTTACTGCAATATCAATGCTTGCGACATTGACTTCAGGTGGCTTTTTTGCCATTGTGTATGGTCTTGGTATTTTCTCAATATCGCTTGCATTTATGAACATCTTGCCACTTCCTGCATTGGACGGAGCAAAAGTTGTATTTTGCCTTATCGAATGGATAGCAGGCAAACCAGTCAATCGAAAAGTCGAGGGTGTTATACACGCAGTGGGCTTGTTGCTGCTGCTCGCATTGACCATAACGCTTGATTTGGTACATTTTTTGGGGTGAGTATGACAAAAATAGTAAAAGTTGGCAATCTTAATATTGGTGATGGCAGTGTAGTTGTTCAATCTATGACCAACACCAAAACTCGTGATATCGATGGCACTGTAGCACAAATTTTGGAGCTAGAAAAAGCTGGTTGTGAGCTTGTTAGAGTGTCAGTTCCGGACAAGGAAAGTGCTTTGGCAATCAAGCCAATTGTTGAGCAGATTCATATTCCGCTCGTTGCGGATATTCATTTCGACTACCGTTTGGCTGTTATGTCCGCCGACAATGGTATCAGCAAAATTCGTATCAATCCGGGCAATATCGGCAACTTAGACAATGTAAAATACCTAGCTCACTATCTCAAAGAAAGACAAATTCCTATCCGTATTGGTGTCAATGGTGGCTCTTTGGACAAAAAATATGAGAACTTGCCACTAGAAATTGCTATGAAAGAGAGTGCCTTAGAGCATGTTCGACTACTTGAAGATTGTGGCTTTGATGACATTATCATATCTGCCAAATCTTCCAATGTTACCAAGATGATCAAGGCATACAGATTGCTTGCCGAGGCATGCGATTATCCATTGCATATTGGTGTTACCGAAGCAGGTACATATACTCGTGGACTTGTCAAATCTGCCGTGGGTATAGGTAGTTTGTTGGTGGACGGCATAGGCGACACAATCCGTGTTTCGCTCACCGATGATCCTGTCAAAGAAATCTATGCAGGTATCGAAATTCTTAAAGCGGTGGATAAATATAACAAACCATTCGCCGAAGTCATTGCTTGTCCAACTTGCGCTCGCACAAATATCAATGTCAAAGAGCTTGCAGAACAAGTAGAAAAACTATGCCAAAATGTGCAAAAAAATATCAAAATTGCAGTGATGGGCTGTGTTGTAAATGGTATAGGCGAATCCAAAGGTTGTGACTTTGGTGTGGCTGGCGGAGTAGGCAAATCTGCACTCATTGTTAATGGAAAAGTGGTAGAAACAATCGAAAATGAACAAATTTTGCCAAGACTTAGACAGCTCATCGAAGAATTTTGAGTATAGTTGTCAAATAAAAATGTTTTGCAATATATAATATTGTAATAATATTTTATACAAATTAAATAAAGCGTTGTAAAGATTACAATAATTCTAAATAATAACAGCAATTCAAACACGGAGAAAACAATGTTTTTGAAAAAACTTAGCGAAAAAACCGACAATAAATTCCCATTTGTCCGCATAAAAGAAGTAGTGTTCGACAGAGAAAATTTTAGCGTCGAAATGGTGATTGTTTTGCCTTATGATATTGACTACAAAGTGTGGAATGATGACGTCAGAGAAGACCTCGAAAAGAATTGTAGAGAGCTGATGCCAGATACTTTTGCTGTACATTTTCGCTATGTAAAAAGCACTCTTGATGAAGATATTATCAAGCGAGTTGTCAAGAATTATTTTGTGGAAAACAACAAGGCTCTCATAGGTCAAATCGATGAAGAAAATATAGCTGTAAACATATCCAAAAATGCTGTAAAAATCACACTTCCATGCTTTGATTGTGTATGTGATTATATGCAAAAATCAGGCATTGTGGACAAGATGACTGATTATCTAAATCGTAACTTTGTTGCCGACAAAATAGCCATAAATCTTGTCAAAATTGGCAAACAAGATACACGAGAAATTTTGGTAAAACAAGAAGATGTTTATATCGATAGAGGCATTGTCAACATATCAGCCCAACACGCTCTCAAAGGCAGTGGAATAGATAGCCGACCAAGGTATATATCGAGGTACGACAAGCCAAAAGATAGTGTATGCGTATGCGGCTGTGTGAGTGGTTTTACTCGCAGAGTTTCCAAGACAAAAGGCTATGTTTTTTATACTTTTACGCTTGATGATACCACTGGAACTATGGACATAATGGTGTTCACCAGGAGCAAGAAAAAAGCATGCCTTGACTGTGTGGAAAATGATCAATATCTGGTAGTCGAAGGTAAGCTCGAAGAAGATGATTATCGCAAAGGGTTGTGTCTTTTTGCGGAAAAAGTTGATTATTGTAAGATAGATTTTGATGAAATGCAAGCCAATATGAAAGCATCTTATGATGCCCAAAAGAAGAAAAATAAGTCATATCCAATGCCATATCACGGCAGTGGCAACTCCAATCTTATGGACTTTTTGGAAGAAACTTGTGAGCTACTCGAAAATCGTGATGTGGTAGTATTCGACCTCGAAACAACAGGTTTGGACACAGAGCGTGACCGCATAATCGAGATAGGTGCTGTCAAGCTTGTAAAGGGCGAAATTGTCAGCTATTATAGCACTATGGTTGACCCAAAAATGCTCATTCCTGCAGGTGCAAGTTCTATCAACAATATCTATGACAAAGATGTGGCTGACGCTCCATATATCGAAGATTGTTTGCCTGATTTTATGGACTATTGCAAGGGTTGTATAATCGTTGCACACAATGCTGGATTCGATGTTAGTTTTGTCAAAAGAGAATGTAAAAGCCTTGGTATGAGTTTTGATAATATGGTGTACGATTCGCTCCAACTTGCCCAAAAAGCATTCCCCGGTTTTGGCAGATACAACTTAGGTTTTCTTTGCAAAAAGTTGGGTATAGAACTCAACAATGCTCACCGTGCATACTTCGACGCAGAGGCAACTGCAAGACTGTTTATCAAAGAGGCCAACAAACTACAACTTAAATAAGTAAAATAAATATAAAAATATAGACATTTTTGTCACAAATACTTGCAATTTTGTTTATTTGGTGTTAAGATATATTTACAAGATAGTTATTGACTACTTAGCGACTGCGAAAGCGGTCGCTAATGTTTTACAAAAGTCAAAAGGAGGGAATATGTCAAAAGTTGTAGATATGGTTTATCCAGTCGTTGAAAAGATTGTCAACGAGCATGGTATGGAAGTCGTTGATGTAGAATACAAGAAGTGGTATGATGTGATGACTCTTACTATTTTTATTGACAAAGAAGGTGGAGTTGACCTCGATGATTGTGAGACTATCCACAGAGCTATTGATGCACCGCTCGATGAGCTTGATCCAACCTATGGAGCTGCTTACAATCTCAATGTATCTTCTCCGGGACTTGACAGACCTTACAAAAAAGAGAGGGACTTTTTGAAAAATATCGGCAACGAAGTCGAAGTGTCACTCTTTAAACCAATCGACAAACTCAAAAAGTTCGAGGGTGTACTCCTCAGCTATGATGGGGAAAATGTTGAAGTAGAAGTAGACAAAAAAACAATTAAGTTAAATATAAAAGATATTGCAGTGATTCGTACTGCAATCAAATTCTAGGAGGATAAAATGATTAACAAAGATTTCTTTGCTGCACTTTCTGATTTGGAAAGAGAAAAGAAGATCGACAGAGAGACTTTCATTGAGTCACTTGAAGCAGGACTTGCTTCTGCATACAAGAGAGAAAGTGGCGAAGCTCGCAATGTCATCGTTGTACTAAATGATGCCAAAAATTCTATCAATTTTTATGCTTACAAGACAGTTGTAGAAGTGGTAGAAGATCCAGAAAAGGAAATTTCTCTCGAAGATGCTGTAGCTATCAAAAGCACATACAAGGTAGGAGATTTGATTAAGGAAGATATCACTCCAAAAGATTTTAGCCGTATTGCTGCTCAAACTGCTAAACAAGTGATTACCCAAAGATTGAACGACCACCACAAGAGCATGGTTATCGAAGAGATGAACGACAAAGAGGGCGAAATCCTCAACGCTATCGTAAGAAGAATCGAGAATGACACTGTTTATGTAGAGATGACAGGTTCTCAACTCGAAGGCGTGATGATGCCTGCTGACCAAATCAAAGGCGAAAAATATGCTATCGGTGATGTTATCAAAGTATATGTCAAGACAACTCGTACCTCTAGCCGTGGTTCTACACAAGTGCTTGTATCTCGTGCAAATATCGGCTTCGTAAAGAGATTGTTCGAAATGGAAGTGCCAGAAATTAAAGCTGGTCTTGTATCAATCAAGCATATCGTAAGAGAAGCTGGTTATCGTACGAAGATGGCTGTATATGCTGAAGATAGTTCTATCGATGCAGTAGGTAGCTGTATTGGTAACAAAGGTATGCGTATCAATTCTATCGTTCAACAACTCAATGGCGAAAAAATTGATGTCATCGGTTGGTGTCAAGATGCTCCAGAATATATCTCTCGTGCGCTCAGCCCAGCTAGAGTTATGATGGTTCAAGTCAACGAAGATGAAAAGACTGCAAGAGCAATCGTTCCTGATGACAAACTATCTCTTGCAATCGGCAAAGCTGGTCAAAATGTTAGACTTGCTGCCAAGCTTACTGGTTGGAAAATCGATGTAAAACCATACAGCTCAGTGCAAGACCTAGTAGAGGAAGCAATGCGTGAGGACGCAGAATAATATGAAAGCAATTCCCGAAAGAATGTGCATAGTTTGTAGGACTATGAAACCTAAAAATTTGCTAGTGCGTGTAGTCAAAAGCAATGACGGAAAAATTTGCTTGGACTATACCGGCAAAATGGCAGGTAGGGGAGCTTATATATGCAATGACTTGGTATGTTTGCAAAAATGTGCAAAGACTAAGGCTTTGAATAGAGCATTCAAGTGCGAAATTGAACAAGGAGTTTATAATGACCTTATCGAGCAATTCTCCAATCATCAACAAGGTTGATACCTATGTTGGCTTTGCAGTCAAAAGCGGCAATGTGATATGGGGACTGGATATGCTGAAAAAGGCAAAAAAAGCACCATTTGTCATACTGATTGATGAACAAATTGGACAAAATTCTCTCAAACAAGTAAACTTGTACGCCGAGAGAAACAATGTCGAGATTGTGGTGCTGCCTGCTGAACACCTCAACAATTCGCTAGCTCGTACAAATGTCAAAATTTTGTCCGTATGTGATGAAAATTTGGCAAAAGCAATATTAAATACTATAAAATAAGATACTTGGAGGTATTTTGGTGAGTAATACTGAAAACAAAAACGAACAAATAAAAAGTGTTAAGGAGATAGGTAAGTTTATTTCGACTAATGTCAAGCCACTTGTCGTGGATATTGCTGACATTAAGAGCCGTATATCCAATATGCGTGCCGAAATTAACAATATCAAACTATCCAGAGAAAGTGCTGAGGTAGCCACGGTGGCACAACCTGAAGTTGTCGAAAGTCAACCTGCTCAAGTTGAGAAAGTAGTGGAGGAAGTAGCTCCAGATGCTGCACCTGTGGTAGAAGAAGCTCCAAAAGCAGAAGAAAAACCTGCTGAGCCTATCAAAACTCAACCTGCTCCAGAGAAGAAAACTGAAAAAGCTCCAAGAACCTATGTCAACCCTGATATTAAGCCTGATTATCGCAACAACAAGCCTAATCAAGGCAAGTTTGACCTATCTCAACTAGAGAGAAAACCTAGACCAAACAAGAACAACAACCAAAGCCAAGCTCCTAGAAACAATCAAAATAACAACAAACCAGGCTTTGGAAGTTTCCAAAGAGTCGAGCCAGTTGAGTTGCCAACACAAAACAACAATCGTGGTGACAAAAAGAAGAAAAACAATACACAATTTGGGCATGAAGAATCTCACAAGGGCAATATGTCTAAGAGAGATTTGCTCAAAAAAGGCTATACAACCGATGACAGAGTGATGGATGATGGCGAAACTGCAAGATATGTAAAAGTTAAAAAGGCTAAGAAAAATGCTAGCTCCAACCCACAATTCATCAAGATTGAGCATGCTGTACTCAACTCTGAAATCGTACCAATCAAAGTGTTCAGTGAAAAAATTGGTAAGTCTGCAACTGAGATTGTCAAGAAATTGTTCGACCTTGGCAAAGTTGCTACAATCAACGGCTCACTCACTTTCGATGAGGCAGAAATGATTGCTATCGATTATGGTATCACCCTCGAACTCAAAGTTGATGCTACCGCAGAGGACAAGCTCAAAGAAGCAATCGTAGAACAAAACAAAGATGAAAAGCTTGTAAAACGCCCACCAATCGTTACTATTATGGGTCACGTAGACCATGGTAAAACATCACTTTTGGACTATATCCGTAAGACAAACGTTGTGGCAAAAGAGGCTGGTGGTATCACTCAACATATCGGTGCTTACACTATCGATTTGAACGGCGGAAAAATCACTTTCCTTGATACTCCTGGACACGAAGCCTTCACTGCAATGCGTATGCGTGGTGCAAAAGTAACTGATATTGCAATCATCGTTGTTGCGGCTGATGACGGCATCATGCCACAGACAGTAGAGGCTATCAACCATGCTAAGAGCGCAGGCGTTTCTATCATCGTGGCTGTCAACAAAATTGATAAAACAGATGGCAAGTATGACAAAATCTTGCAACAACTTACCCAATATGACCTTGTGCCAGAAGAATGGGGCGGTGACATTATCGTTTGCCCAATCAGTGCTAAGTTCGGTCAAGGCGTCCAAGAATTGCTCGAAAACGTTTTGCTTGTTGCGGAAGTGTTGGAGCTAAAAGCCAACAAAAAATGCAAGGCAAGCGGTTCTATCATCGAGGCAAAACTCGACAAGGGTATTGGTCCAGTGGCTACCGTGCTTGTGCAAAATGGTACACTCAAAGTCAAAGATTATGTAGTGGCTGGTACAACAATAGGTAAAATCAGAGCTATGACTGACTATACCGGCAAACAAGTAAAAGAGGCAGGTCCATCATTTGCAGTGCAAGTTCAAGGATTCTCAGAAGTGCCAAATGCAGGTGCATCAATCGTTGCGGTTGCTGATGAAAAACTTGCAAAACAAGTTGTACAAGAGCGTCTTGACAAAGAAAGAAATGAAATGCAAATGGCAAGCAATGCTCGTACACTTGATGATATGTTCAAGAATGTTACAAGCGATGAAATCAAGTCTTTGGCTATGATTATCAAAGCCGATGTACAAGGTTCTGCTGAGGCTATCAAACAATCTATGCTCAAACTTAGCGATGAAATGGCGGCTGAAAATGTCAAAATTCATGTTGTGCATAGTGGTGTTGGTGCTGTCAACGAGTCAGATGTTATGCTTGCAGGAACAACTGGAGCTATCATCATTGGCTTCAATGTAAGACCTGACAGCAAGGCAAAAGCACTCGCAGAGAGAAGTGGTGTTGATATCCGCAATTATAGCATTATCTATGATGCAATCGATGATGTAACCAAAGCACTCAAAGGTATGCTTACACCAAAATATAAAGAAACTCTCATCGGTCATGCTGAAGTGCGTGCCGTATTCAAGATCAGTAGCTATGGTACAGTTGCCGGTAGCTATATCCTCGATGGTAAAGTTAGCCGTAACTGCGGAGCAAGACTTCTTAGAGATAACGTTGTTGTATTTGAAGGCACTTTGTCTTCACTCAAACGTGAAAAAGATGATGTAAAAGAAGTCAATGCCGGATTTGAGTGTGGTATCGGTCTTGAAAAATTCAATGATATCAAAGTAGGCGATATCATTGAGAGCTACATTATGGAAAGGATAGAAAATGAATAGAATAGAGAGAACAAATTCGGAACTCAAAAAACAACTTTCGATTGTTATGTCCAATGGTATAAGAGATCCACGTGTGGTGGGACTTATCACCGTGTTGAAAGTTGACTGCGACCCTGATCTTACACTTGCAAAAGTTTATGTAAGTGTGATGGGGGCAGACGGCAAGGAAAAAGAAGTGATTGAAGGCTTGAAAAGTGCTGAGGGATATATCAAATCTTGTTTGAAGACAAAGATTAAGCTCAGAGCTATGCCAGAGTTGCGTTTTATTCTTGACGACAGCATCAATTATGGTATGAAAATTGCCAAAATCATTGAAGAAATCAAACAAGGTGAAGTAAAAAATGATTGAAAAACTTGTAAAATCAATGCTGAGTGCATCTTCACTTGCAATAATAAGCCATATCAACCCAGATGGCGACACTTTGGGTAGTAGCTTGGCTTTGTACAACGCTCTTAAAAACTTGAACAAAAATGTTCAAGTTTTTTGCGAATCTAACATAAAAAAAGAGATGAGCGATTTGGCAGGAGCGGGCAATTATCAAACTGGAAGTTGTGAAAAGTTCGATATGGTAATTGCTTGTGATTGTGCTGACTTGGGCAGACTTGGAGAATGCGTGAGTGTGTTCGACAAAGCAAGATTAACCGCCAATATTGACCACCACAAGACCAATACAAGATATGCAAATATCAATATTGTGCGTGGAGATGCTAGCTCAACTTGCGAAATTATGTACGATATTCTAGCTGAGCTAGATACCAAACAAAAGTGTTTTGATGATACCGTTGCCAAACTTTTGTATACCGGTATGGTGACAGATAGTGGAGGATTTTCTTTTTCCAATGTGTCTGCCAATACTCACCTCGTGGCATCAAAACTTATTCAATATAACATTGAAGCAAGCAAAATATGCGAAAAATATCTAAAATCTATCTCGATGAACAAGTTTAAGCTCAAAAATCGTGTGCTTGATAAGGCTAGATTTTTCGAGGACAATCGAGTAGGTATAATACATTTTTGTAGAGAGGACTTCGAAGCGACAGGCACTAGTGAGGACCAAACCGAGGGAATTATCAACAATATCAGAGATATTGATGGCGTAGATGTTGCAATAGCAATCACCGATACAAAGAACGAAAATTCTTTCAAAATCAGTATCCGTACAGCTGATTGCGTCGATGCTGCTGCAATCGCAGGTGTGTTCGGCGGTGGCGGTCATCAATGTGCGGCAGGTTGTAGAGCCAATGGTTTCTATGAAGATGTCAAAGACAAATTGCTCAAAGCTACAAGAGATAATCTATGAACGGAATTATTGCTGTCAACAAACCTAGCGGAATTTCTTCAAGTGATGTGGTCGTAAAGTGCCGTATTGCTTTGTCGAAAGCACTTGGCTACAAGGTAAAGTGCGGTCATATGGGGACACTTGACCCACTTGCGTGTGGAGTCCTAGTACTTGGAGTGGGCAAGGCTGCAAGGTTGTTCGATGTTATGCAAATAAAGAAAAAATCTTATCGTGCAAGGATTTTGTTCGGAGTGGAAACCGATACATTGGACAGCGAAGGAGAAGTGATTGCCAAGTCAAGTCTTCCAAAATATGCTGATGTGGTCAAGACTTTGGACAATTTTAGGGGAGATATTTTGCAAGTTCCGCCTGCTTATAGTGCGATTTCTATCAATGGAAAACGCGCGTATGCTTTGGCAAGAGAGGGTGTGCAAGTAGAGATTGAGCCACGAAAAGTTAGGATTTTTGACCTAAAAGTTGTGCGTGAAGAGTGCGAAGGCGAGCTTTGTAAGAGCATAGATATTGACATCGAGTGTTCGAGCGGAACATATATAAGAAGCTTGGTGCGTGATATTGCTCACAGCCTTGGCGTGGTGGGATATATGGCTTATCTTATCCGATCCAAAAGTGGCAACTTTGATATCAACAATGCTGTTACACTAGATGAGTTTTTGGCAAATCCTGTCCAAAATGTGATAGATACACTTGAAGTTTTGAAGGATATTTTGCCTATCTATGAAGTGCCAGAAGAACTGAAAAAAAAGGTCGTGAACGGAGTTGGTTGCAAAATTGGCGACAATATCCAAGACTTGTGCGTGTTGACTATCGATGGAAAAGTATTTTCAATAGCACAAACAAAAAATGATATAACAAAATCAATAACAAATTTATGGGAAGACGAGAAATAACACAAATCGAATATGATAAACCGCTAGATAAAGCAATCACACTTTGTTTGGGCTTTTTTGATAGTTTGCACGTTGGGCATATCCAACTCATTCACAAAGCTCAGCTGTTGGCACACAAATATGAGTGTCAGTGTGGCGTGTTTACTTTCGTCAACAATCCGTTCGAGATTTTGGGCAATGACAGCAAACAAGTACTCAACTATGAAGAAAGAGTATTTAGGCTTAGACAACTGGGAGTTGATTTTGTTGTAAATGCTATGTTTGACAAGGCTTTTGCAGACATAGAACCTGCAAAATTTTTGGAAAATCTTACTGCCGATAAAACAATCAAGGCGATTGTGGTTGGCTCGGATTATACTTATGGCAAAATGGCAAGTGGAAACATCAATACGCTAAAAGAGTTTTGCGATCATAATGGTATAGAGCTGGTTGTCGAAAAGATGAAATTGCTTGCCGATGGCTCGAAAATTTCTTCTAGATACCTAAGAAAACTTGTCCAAACTGGCAATTTGTCACAAATCGCAAGTCAGCTCAATACGCCATATTTTGTGATGGGTAAGGTAAGCCCCGGCAGGCGTGATGGAAGCAAAATGGGGCGAGCAACTGCCAATATCGAATATGATGAAAAGAAAGAAAAATTGCCTTGCGGTGTGTACAATACTAATGTAATCATCGATGGAGTAAAGCTCAAAGCGGTGACAAACGTGGGCAATCATCCGACTTTTGGCGACAATACTTACAATATCGAAACTCATATAATTGGACTAAATCAAGAGCTTTATGGTAAGACAATCGTCATTGAGTTTTTAGAGAAAATAAGAGATATAAAAAAATTCAATAGTATGGAAGAGCTGTCACAACAAATAGCAAAGGATGTGGAATATGCGCTATCAAAATAACACAATCAAAATTGGTCCTAGCGGAACTTGTCAAGACTTTGCTAATGCTGGCAAATCTCATACTATCCAAGTGCCTGAGTGGTTGATTGAAAACCGATTAGACTGCTTCGAGTATTCTTTTGGGCGAGGAGTTATGCTCAAAGAGGACACCGCTCGCAAAATTGGTCAAGCTTTTGCTGAAAAAAACTTGGAAATATCAGTGCATGCACCATATTTTATCAATCTTGCTACACTTGAAGAAGAAAAAGCACAAAACAATCTTAGATATATCTTTGACAGTATGAAGGCTTTGGGGTGGCTAGGTGGCAGTAGATGCGTTTTTCATCCAGGCTCTCCGCTCAAAAATCCTAGGGATATGGCGATGAAAGTGCTGCTTAATGCTTTCGAGAATGTCTTGAAAACCAAAGAAGAGCTGGGCTATGCCGATATGCTGTTGTGTCCTGAAACAATGGGCAAAAAGGCACAACTGGGCAACCTTGACGAGATTATCGCAATGTGCAAAATGGGTGATGATACTATCATTCCTTGCATAGATTGGGGGCATTTGAACAGCCGTGATATGGGAGTTTTCTTCACCAAAGATGATTATAGGCGAGTGATTGACAAGCTTGTGGATAGCATTGGTGAGTACAAAACAAAAAATATGCACATACATTTTTCAAAAATTCAGTTTACTCAAAATGGGGAACTTAGACACCTGACTTTCGATGATGAGATTTATGGTCCGCCATTCGAGCCACTCATGGAAGTCATCAGCGAATATAAGATGACACCTTATATCGTGTGCGAATCGGCAGGAACTCAGACTAGAGATGCTTTGATGATGAAAAATTATTATGAGAAACTGCAAAAATGAGCAAAAAATGTGCATTATTCTACATAAAAAATACTTTTGCTCTTTACTTATAGCTGGAATTATGCTAAAATAAATGCGTATGGGTGACTTGAAAGCATTGTTGAATAAATCGAATGTCGAGTGCGTAGTCGTGTTGAGTCAAAACAATGTCTACTACTATTCGGGCTATCATTCGTCCAATGCTCAAATCGTTGCAACAAAAGATGAACAATTCTTCATCACTGACCCAAGATATTATCTCGAAGCTAGCCAAAAACTGTCTGATAAATTCCAAGTTGTGTGTGGAAATTTCGAGGATATTGCAAGGCTGGTGAAAGGCCAAAAAGTCGTTGGTTGGGACAGCAACATTGATTATCACACTTACAAGAAACTCTTTGAACTGCTCAAAGGCAAAGATTTGGTGGATATTGCCGATGTGATTGATGATGAGCGAAATGTCAAATCGAAGTGGGAGATTGAACAAATTGTCAAAGCCCAAGCGGTGACAGATAAGTGTTTCGAGGCAATTTTGGATTATATTAAGGTCGGCGTGAGCGAGATAGATATTGCTAGCAGACTGGAATATATGATATTGGCTGAAGGGTGCGAATTGGCATTCGACAGCATTGTAGCTTTCGGAAGCAATTCGGCTGTACCACATGCGCATAGGTCGGACAAAAAGCTCCAAAACGGCGAGTTCGTGCTGATGGATTTTGGCGCAAAATACAATGGATATTGTTCGGATATGACTCGCACGGTGATGATGGGCAATCCTTCCGACAAGCAAGTCGAAGTCTATGAAAATGTGCTTCAAGCCCAAATGGTGGCACTTGGAGGCATCAAGGCTGGTATGAGAGCCAATGAGTGCGACAGCTTGGCAAGAGAATATCTCACAGGCGTTGGACTTGGCGACAGATTTACTCACAGTCTCGGTCATGGACTGGGCATAGAGATACACGAAGGACAAACTTTTAGTCCAAAATTCGACAGAATTGTAGCTGAAAATTCGGTGATGTCGGTCGAGCCAGGTGTCTATATTGATGGACAATTTGGCGTGAGAATTGAGGATATAGTAGTCGTTGGCAAAGATAAAGTTGCCGATTTGACTAAATCAAATAAAAAACTTATTATACTATAATCTTGGAGGATTTTATGGCAGATTTTATTCTAGCAGGCGATTTTCGTAAAGGCGTAACTTTTGAAATGGATGGAAAAGTTGTGACAGTTGTTGACTTTTTGCACGTTAAACCGGGCAAAGGTGCAGCTTTCGTAAGAACAAAGCTTCGTAACGTTATCGAAGGTGGCGTAGTTGAAATGACTTTCAACCCAACCGCAAAATTCCAAACAGCACACATTGAGCGTAAGCCAATGACTTATTCTTATGCTGATGGTGACTTGTACTACTTCATGGATCAAGAGACTTTCGATATGATTCCACTCAACAGAGAGCAAGTTGAAGATGCACTTCAATTCGTTATGGAAAATGGTGAAGTTACCGTTTCTTTCTACAACGGCAGCGCATTCTCAGTAGAAGCTCCTAACTTTGTTGAACTTCTTATCACACATTGCGAGCCAGGCGTAAAGGGCAACACTACTCAAGGTGCTACCAAACCTGCAACTTTGGAAACAGGTTATGAATTGCAAGTTCCATTGTTCGTCAACGAAGGTGATACAATCCGTGTTGATACAAGAACTGGTTCTTATATGTCAAGAATTTAATCTACGAAATGATATACCGACCGCAAGGTCGGTATTTTTTTGCTAAAAATTTAGAAAAAAGTATATTGTTGTAAAAATTTTTACTCAGCATTATTTTTGTTGCTGAAATAGAATAGGATAAATCATAAAATATGACACAAAAAACTATTATGCGGTTGCAAGGTGGCTGTCTTGGTATTTTTTTGCAAAAATTTTGAAATACAATGTCTTTGGTGAAAAATTATATATTTTTTTGATGAAATAGAATATAGTGAAAAAGTTAATATGAGATAGAAAGCTTTTCTTGTACAATTTTCGGCGGCTGTGTCGCCATTTTTTATAAACTTGTTATAAACAAAAAATTGGTGAATATATTGAAGTAGGAAAAGTGGTGAATTATGCTTGAAAAGATTTTGCCAAGTAGGATTTTTAATGAGATTTTGTCGTGCGAAAATATGGACAAAATATGTGAGATAAGAATAAGAAAGGACAAGCCAATCATATACAGTATCAGCGGAAAATATAAGATTTTGGAGAGAGGTGGACAAGCTTATATTGCAAGCCAAGATGAGATAGATTGGATAATTTTGACAGCAAGTGAACACTCGATTTATGCCCAAGATGAGCCTATGAAACAAGGCTATATTTGCACAAAAGATGGGATAAGAATTGGAATATGTGGGCAAGGTGTGGTGGAAAAAGATAAGCTTTGCGCTGTCAAAAATATATCTTCTATCTGCATTAGAATAGGCAAAAATATCGTATTTTCTAGTAGCAAATTAGACAAGATTTTGGGGGATTTTGGAAGTACATTGATATGTTCACCACCCGGTATGGGCAAGACAACACTGCTGAGATTTTTGGTGAAAAAGTTGTCTGACAGTGGTAAAAATGTATTGCTACTTGATGATAGAGAAGAGGTATCGAGCGTGGGGGATATCAATGAGAATTGTATAGGAATGTGTACTGATATTGCTCTCGGAATACCGAAAAATATAGCTTATAAATATTTCCTAAGGTCAATGCGACCTGACATCGTAGCAAGTGATGAGATATTTGGAGATGAAGAAATTGATGCGATAGTCGATTGTGTGCGATGCGGTGTAAAAGTCATTTCGACAGTGCATTGTGATAGCGTGGACAGGCTGGTGAAAGATACTAGATATGATAGACTTTGTAGATGCTTTCGATACTTCGTGGAGATTGAAGATATTGGCAAAATAGGCAAGGTGTTCGATAAGGAGATGTGAGTGGTTAGGATATGGATTGGCGGTTTGCTGTGGGTGGCGTGTACTTTGGTTGGCATTGGGATAGCAAGGAGTTATAAAAATCGTGCAAAATTTTTGCATGAGTGGAATGAGTTCTGTATCGTGTTGAACAATTCTATCAAGAATCTAAAACTACCACAAAGCAAAATTATCGAAAAGTTCGTTATGGACAAAAGCGGACAATTCGTAGATTTTTTGAAAGGATATGATGAATATCTAAAAAGCCAAATTAAAGATAACAAGGCGTTGGATAATTTGGTGGACAAGTCGCCACTTTTAAAGAGGGAGCGGAAGCATCTTAGGGAGTTTTTGGACAGCCTTGGCAAGGTGGATTATAACTTGCAGGTGGATATTTTGAAATATCAGTCACAACTTGTCGAACACTTGAAGCAGGTGGCTGAAAAAGAATATAAAACAAATGGTATGTTGTGGTACAAACTCGGTTTTGTTCTGGGGCTGGTTGTGATGATTTTGGTGGTGTAGGTGGGCGATGGATATAAGTATAATTTTCAAAATTGCTGGTATTGGGCTGGTGACTGCTATGCTCAATATCATTCTCAAAAAGAGCGACAAAGATGAGATTGCAACATTCGTTACACTTGGCGGATTGATTGTGGTGCTGGTGATGATTGTTGATATGATTGGTGGGCTTTTCGATAGCTTGCAGAATATTTTGAGAATAAGATAATGGATATTGTAAGAGTGGTTGGGGTGGCTCTGGTTGGAGCTATTTGTGTGGTGGTTCTCAAAAATTCTCAGTCAAGTTTTGCTATGTTGGCTAGCATTGCGACAGGGATAGTTGTGCTGATTATCTCGCTCAATTCTTTGGGCGATGTCATACTTACTTTTCAAGAGATTGTGGACAGGACAGGTATCGACAATGCCTTGTTTGCGTGTTTGCTAAAAATCGTTGGAGTGGGCTATTTGACTGAATTTGCGGTAAGTATTTGCAATGATTTTGAGTGTGCTAGCATTGGCAAAAAACTGGCTTTTGCAGGCAAAATAGCTATATTTTTGATGGCTGTGCCTATCGTGAAAGCCTTGATAGAGTTGGTGGCGAAACTTGTGTAGAAAAATAAGACAAAAAATGATAATAGTGGCGGTCTTGATAGGCATATTGGTGAGCTTGGTAGGGGTGCTTTGGTGTGGTAGATATACCTTGTTTGGCAAGAAATTAGTGGGCATATCGTGCGGACAACTATGCGAGCAGTACAATGTTTGTTATGCGGAAAGTCGTGATAAGAATGATTGTATGGACAAGCTTCAAGAAAATTTTGACAAGAATTTGGCGGATATTGATATGAGCGAATTGCAAAAGTGGTTGGATAGTTTGGATAACAATCAACAGTTCCCAACCAATGTCAAAGAGAGCATTTCTAAGCTGTCCAAAGGCGAATATGAGGTAACATTCGTTGGGTTTTTGGAGATGATAAGCGAGTTGTTTTTGTCGTGTTTTCTCGATATTTTGCCGACAATCGTCACTATAATTGCCATAGCGGTGTTGTATAGTTTGCTAAGCAATTTGACAAGCGGTTTTCTCTCTTCGCCCACAAAACAGCTTGTTTATTTCGTGTGTTATATCGCAATAATCGTGGTCGTGATGAGCCGTGCGGTGGTGCTGGTCGGTCAAACAAGCCGTCTTGTGCTCAAAATGAAAGAGCTGATGGAGATTATTTTTCCTATCCTGCTGACAACTATTGCACTGCTCGGCGGTGTGTCAACAAGTGCGGTTTTTAAGCCGATGATGGGCGCTTTGGCGACATCAATCACAATGATTGTGGTCAATTTGGTGTTGCCGCTCGTGGTCACAATTTTGATTTTTTCGATGATTTCCAATCTAAGTCATGGGGTAAAACTCGAGAAACTTACAAGTTTTTTTACCTCAGCCGCTAAGGTTGTTATGGGGACTTTGTTCAGTGTTTTTATAACATTTTTGTCATTCCAAGGTCTGACAAGTGGTGTAGTTGATACCATTTCTATCAAAACTGCCAAGTTTGCATTGCAAAGCTATGTGCCTATCGTGGGTGGATATTTGTCTGATGGATTTGACTTGATGATGGCTAGCATTGTGGTGATTAAAAACTCGATTGGAGTGATGAGTATAATCATTTTGATGACTTTTATTGCAGTGCCGGTGATAAATATCATCATTTTTTCGTTGGGGCTGAAACTTGCAGGGGGTATCATCGAGCCAATATCTGACAGCTCGCTTGCAAAAGTCGTGTATTCGATAGGTAAAAATATCAATATGCTTGTTGCGGTGATTTTGGGCGTTGGATTTATGTTCTTGATGACAATCGTTTTGGTGATTTATGCGTGCAATCTGGGGGTGGTATAGGTTGTTGATAGCAAATTTTCTTACAAAAAAATGGAATTTTGGAGGCCAATGAAATATGTGTTCCAAAAGTAGATAAATGCTGGGAGATTGTCTTTCCTCGAATAAATATGGTTTGTCTTTGGCAAAAAATTGCGTTGAAAAAACGCTGTGCAAAAAATGTCAATGTTGGTAAGGATAGTTCAAGTGAAAATGAATAATCGTGTTTAAGCAAATAATTATTGTTCGGCAAAGATAGTCTTTGAATAAAGAATATTTGCGATGAAGAAGTGTTGGGATAGGTGAAGAATTGAGTGGGTGGATATTGTCGATTGTAGGCGTTGTGGCTGTCGGAGTGTTGGTGGATATTTTGCTTGACGATAAGGATTTGGGCAAATATATCAAGGGTATATTCGGCATCATTGTTGTGCTGGTTATCTTAGATCCATTGCCAAAAATGCTAAAAAACAACAAAAAAGTGGATTTTAATCAAAAATCTAGCAATATAGAAATGGACAAAGGGGCATATTCGGCAATTTGGGAAAATAATATTGAGTATCAAGAAAAAGAATTGGTAGCCGAACTTAGAGCTGCAGGGCAAGTGGTTGAGTCGGTCAAGATCGAGTATGACAAGCCCAAAATGCAAGCGGTGGCAGTGACTGTGAGTTATGAGTGCGGTATGATTGAAAAAGATAAAACACAAGAGATTGTGAAGAATAAACTTGGCAAAAGCATTGAAATAAAATATGTTGAACTAAATAGCAACTGAAAATAGTAACAGCGATAGTAAAAAAGATTGTAGAAAGCAAAAAGTGAATAAAGGTGAGTATGGACAATAAAAATGACTTGATAAATCCCAACAACGATGAGAAAAAGCCAAAAATCATAGAAAAAATAAAAAATATCAAACATTTTGAAATAATTGTAGCTTTTGTCATAGCTTTGGTGGGCATTCTCATATACTTTATTGCTGGCAATGTAAATAAAAAGGCTAGCTCACGAGAATATAAATATTCGGGTGGCAATGACCTGAGTATGCAAGTGGCAAAAGTTTTGTCAAATATCGACGGCGTGGGCAACTGCGATGTGCTGATAACATTCGATGATGACAAAGTAGCAACTGGTGTAGTAGTCGTGGCAGATGGCGGAGATGATATAAAAGTCAAGGTGCGGATTGTAGATGCGGTATGTACACTGGTGAATGTAGACGGAAACAAAATAAAAATATATAAAACGAACAATAATGGAGGTTATTATGGCAAAAAGTGAAAGAAAAAAGCTGTCAGCGAATGCAGTTAAGGTAATCATTCTCAGTTGTATGGTATGTTTGTTGGTGGTGACAGGAGTACTCAACTTTGTTCTTACCAACAAGTTCGGTAATCCAAACACCAATGTAAATGCTCCAACGGTGGAAACATTTTTTAGTTCTTACCGCTCGGATAGGGAAACTTCTAGGGCAGAAGAGTTCAGTTATCTTGATGCTATCATTGCTTCGGCAAATGCAAGCGAAGAGGCAAAAACAACTGCTCAAGAAAAGAAAATGGAGCTTTTGACCAATATTGATTGTGAATTGGTGGTAGAAAATCTCATCAAAGCAAAAGGGTTCGAGGACGCTGTGGTGACAATGAGTACCAACAATATCAATGTTATTGTCAAGCAAACAGAGCTAACAAGCGAGCAAGTCGCACAAATCTTGGGCGTTATACTCGATGAAACAAAATATACACCATCTCAAGTGGTTGTAATCCCATATAAAGTATAATATAAGTATTATAAATTATTTTATACTTGTCAAAACTTGATTATTATGCTAAAATTGTTTTTGTGGAGGTCAAGTTTATGGCAAACAATATCGACAATACCAATCAACAAGACATTTCTACCTATTTTGGTGTACTCAGTTCTATCGCTGGCAGCAGTGCATCTCAAGTAGATGGTGTGGCTTCGGTGTCCTTCGAGGCTGGACTGAAAACAATGTTCTATGATTATGGTAAGAACAAAAGAAACAATGCTATTGACGTAAAAATCAACAAAGATAATATGGTGACTATTGATATTTCTATCAATGTTTATTATGGACACAAGATTCCTTACGTTATTTGCAAACTACAAGAAAAAATAAAAGCAGATATAGAAAATTCGACTTACTTCAAAGTAAAAGCTATCAATGTTACGGTAGTTGGAGTGGTCGCAAGGCACTAGATCAAAAACCCCTAGCAGTAGGGGCTTTTGACATATAAGGAGATAAGATGAGTAGAAGAATTGCAAGAGATGATGCCTATAAGTTGGTTTTTGGCTACTTGTTCAGCAAAGAAATCGATGAACAAACTAAGGCTATTATGTTGGCTGATGATTCGATGACTGACAGCGATGTTGAATACCTCAACAACGTAGTCAACGGCGTGTGCGAACATTATGATGAATTGGTCGAGATGATTGCCGAGAACGCAAAAAACTTCAAGATTGACAGAATTTTTAAGCCAGATTTGGCTGGACTTTTGGTAGCAATCTATGAGATGAAGTATATTGATGATATTCCACTTAGTGTTTCAATTAGTGAAATTGTGGAACTTGTCAAAACTTATTCCACCGAAAAGAGCCATATATTTGTCAATGGCGTGCTTTCTGGTGTGTACAAACAACTTACTAAGAAGGATTAAATTATGTTGATTTATGGAAAAGAAGTGTCAGCTAATACACGCAAAAAAATAGCTGAAGGTGTAGATAAATTCGTTGAAAATACTGGCAGAAAACCATGTTTGGCAGTTATTATTGTGGGTGAGGACCCAGCTTCTCAGACCTATGTTCGCAACAAAATTTTGGGCTGTGAAGAGGTTGGTATGAAGTCACTTTCTTATGCTTACAAAGATGGTGAACCACAAGAGAATATCGCAAAACAAATCGCAATTCTAGCTGAGGACAATACCGTGGACGGCATTCTTGTCCAACTTCCTTTGCCAAAGGGTTATGATGAAAAATATCTTTTGTCACTCATTCCTGACAGCAAAGATGTAGATGGATTTTCTCCAAACAATCTTGGATTGTTGTCTATGGGCAATCCTCGTACCGTGTCTTGTACACCACTCGGCGTGATGGAATTGTTGCATAGTACAGGTGTGGACCTCGATGGAAAAAGAGCAGTGGTAATCGGTAGAAGTAATACCGTGGGCAAGCCTATGGCAATGCTACTTCTCAATGCCAATTGTACCGTGACAGTATGCCATTCGCATACACCAAATATGGCGGAAATCACCAAGCAAGCTGATATTCTTGTTGTGGCTATTGGGAAGCCAAAATTCGTGACCGCTGATATGGTAAAAGAGGGGGCTATCGTCATTGATGTAGGTATCAACAGAGTTGATGGCAAACTTTGTGGCGATGTTGACTTCGAGAATGTCGAGCCAAAGACTTCTTTCATCACCCCAGTGCCTGGTGGTGTTGGACCTATGACAATATCAATGCTTTTGTACAACACTTTGACTTCAGCAATTGATAGAGAAATCGGAAGATGAGTGAAATCATAAATGTGACTATTCTCAATAGTTACATTCACAACATATTTTTGGCGGAAGAAATGCTGCACAACGTTCAGGTGTGCGGTGAAGTTTCGCAATATAAGGTCAGTGGACCACACGCTTATTTTACAATCAAAGATGAAAACTCTCAGCTCAGTTGTAATTGTTTTTTTGTGAGCAAGACTTACCAGCCAAAAGTTGGTGAGTCTGTTTTGCTTACTGGCAGTGTTGACTATTATGTCAAAGGCGGAAAACTCAACTTCAATGTTACAACTATCAAGCCAATCGGCAACGGATATTTGGCAATGATGTTCGAGCAACTCAAAAAGAAGTTGGCAGAAAAAGGATATTTTGACGCTTCACACAAAAAGCCTATTCCAAAATTTTGCAAGCGAGTATGTGTGATAACATCGGCTAGTGGAGCTGTCATCAGAGATATTGTGACAACTGCAAGAGGTCGCAACAATTATGTCGATATCGTTGTAAAAGATGTCAAAGTGCAAGGTGATAGTTGTAGTAGAGAGGTCATCGCTGCTTTGAAAGAAGTCGACAAAATGGGATTTGATGCCATTGTGATTGCTCGTGGTGGTGGCTCGATAGAGGATCTAAACGGATTCAACAGCGAAGAACTGGTGTATGCAATATATGATGCCAAGACTCCAATTATCTCGGCGGTGGGACACGAAACTGATTTTACGCTGTGTGACTTCGTGGCAGATATGCGATGTCCGACACCTACAGCGGCAGGTCAAGTGATTGCTTTCGAGCAAGAGGCAATGCTAGAATATTTGTCGAGTATTCAGTCGAGTTTGTTTGGAAAATTGAATATAATGCTCTCGACTTGTAGTAGCAAATATTTGCTTCTCGAACAAAGAATGAGGACATCATTTGGTGACAAAATCAACAAAAACACTGTAAAACTGGACAACTTAAAACAAAATATTGATAGATTGTACAAAGAAAATATCTATCAAAAGAATATGGAATTTTCCAAAATACTTGCCTTGTTGGACAAAAACAATCCTGTGCATTATCTGCAAAAAGGATTGTGGGCTGTCAGTGTTGGCGAAAAAGTCCTCGACAATATCGACAATGTAAATGTGGGGGATATGCTGGAACTAAAATCTCATCAAGGTGTGATTAGTACAAAAGTTGTGGGGGTAGAAAAATGAAATTCGATGAAGCAATGAAAGAATTGAATAAGATTGTGGAAAAACTTGAAAAACAAAATACTTCACTAGAAGAGTGTATCGAGTTGTATGAAAAAGGTGTAGAACTTAGTAAAACTTGCACTGAACTTTTACAAAAAGCACAAAGCAAGCTCACCATTTTGAAAGATGGAAAAGAAGAGGACTTTGGAGATAAAATATGAGCATACAAGAAAAAATGAAACAATATGCCGAACATTTTAATGGCGTGTTGGAAGAATATTTTGCCAGTCAACCAACCAAAGTCGATTTGATTGGACAAGCTGTTCAATATAGCATAGTTGATGGCGGTAAGCGTATAAGACCTATGCTTGTATATATGGGAGCAGAATTTTGTGGCAAGGATATGGCAAGCGTGGATAGCTTGGCTCTTGGCATCGAGATGATACATTCTTATTCTTTGGTGCATGATGACTTGCCTTGTATGGACAACGATGAACTTCGCCGTGGCAAGCCTACAACTCACAAAAAATTTGGAGAGGCTATGGGAGTGTTGGCAGGTGATGGATTGCTCAATCTTGCCTTTGAAACTATGCTGGAAAATGTGAGCAACAAATGCGATATCCAAGCTATCAGTTATATGGCAAAATGTAGTGGTATCAACGGAATGATTGGTGGACAAGTGCTGGATATTTTCAACACGGACAAACAACTGAGCGTGGAAGATATTTGGCTACTCAATAGCCTAAAAACAAGCTGTCTTATCAAGGCTGCTTTGGTAGGTAGTTGTATCAAGTGTGGAGCTGATGAGCAAGTCGTATCCGATATGGAAAGATATGCGGAAAACATGGGTATAATTTTTCAGTTGGTCGATGATATACTTGATGTACATTCTACAACTGAGATTATGGGTAAGACTGTTGGAAAAGATAATGAGCAGAACAAAAATACTTATCTAAGTAGGGTTGGGGAAGAAAAAACTCGCAAAACCATTCAAGAGTTGTATGAAGATTCTATAGATTGTGTAAAAAAATATGGAAATAAAGCCAAAGGTTTTGTGGAATTTGCAAAATATTTGACAGCAAGGCTTTCTTGATATAGAATAATATAAATAATATAGTCCATATATTCGTATAATAATGTATGGGCAAAAATCAAAAGCTGGGTCAAGAAAATAGAGAATATGTGATTTGGACAATTCAAGTAACCATTTTTACATTTTTTCTCGCAGTGGTGGTAGGTCTGGTATCTCAGATTGCTACCAAGTCATCAGATATATTTATACAAATATTTATCTTGACATTCTTGATACTGGTAAGTATAATTTTCGACTCTATAGGAGTGAGTGCGACTTCTAGCAATCTGCAAATTGCAATGAGCTGTGCGCCTTGTCATAGAGTGCGTAAAATAGTGCAAAAACTGATAGAGAGCAACGAGAAAGTCAACAATATTTGCAACGATGTCGTGGGTGATATGTGTGGCATTTTAAGTGGCGGTTGTTGTGTAAATATCTCTATCAAACTAAGTCAAATTGGGCTAAATGGATTGGTCGCAACAATAGTTGTATCAAGCATTGTTACCGCTTTGACAGTAGGTGGAAAAGCTACCGTAAAAGGCATTTCAGTCAACAATAGCGAACAAATCATAGTGATGGTTGCCAAGCTCTTATCAAGGTTGACACCAAAGAAAAAGGACAAAAATGAGCATTTTAGACAAAATTAGTACATCAAGTGATGTCAAAAAACTGAATATTAACCAACTACCTGAGCTGTCTAGTGATATAAGAGAACTCATTGTTAGATCCGTTCTTCAAAATGGCGGTCATCTATCTTCCAATTTGGGAGTGGTAGAATTGGTCGTTGGACTTCACTATGTGTTCGATTTTCCAAAAGATAAATTGATTTTTGATGTGGGACACCAATGTTATACCCACAAAATTTTGACTGGCAGAAAGCAAGGCTTCAACAGACTCAGACAAAGCGATGGCGTGTCAGGATTTCCAAAATTCCAAGAAAGCGAGTTCGATATTGCCAACACAGGTCACGCATCTACCTCTTTGTCCGTTGCGTGTGGACTTGCCAGAGCTTTGACAGATAGCCAAATCATTTCTATTCTGGGTGATGGAGCTATGACTGGAGGGCTTATTTGCGAGGCTCTAAATGATATTTCTTTTGGATCTAACAAACAAATTATTATCATCAATGACAACAAAATGTCTATCTCTGAAAATGAAACATATACATCGTATTTTTTGTCTAGATTGGACAATTTGACCAAATACAATTCTCTCAATCGCATTGGTGTAAAATATTATGGAAGCATTGATGGACACAATTTCGAGGAGATTGTCAAGGCTCTCGAGTTCGCAAAAAACTCTGACCAAACGGTTATTATCCATGCAATTACCCAAAAAGGCAGAGGATATAAACCTGCTGAGGACGACCCAGTAGGTTATCACGGATACAGCACAAGCCAATCTAGCAACTCTTTCTCCAACGTTTTTGGACAAAAATTGTGCAAAATGGCTGATGAAAACAAGGATATTTGGGCAATAACTGCCGCTATGAAAGATGGTGTAGGACTCAATGATTTTGCTCAAAAGCATAAGGATAGATTTGTCGATGTGGGCATTGCTGAAGCACACGCAATGACTATGGCTTCAGGGTTGGCACTCGGCGGAAAAAGACCTTATTTTGCTGTGTATTCGACATTTTTGCAACGCTCATTCGACAGCTTATTGCACGATATTTGCTTGAACAATTTGCCTGTGACTGTGTGCATTGACAGGGCTGGCATTGTGAGCAATGATGGCGAAACTCATCAAGGAATTTATGATGTGTCTTTCCTTAGATGTATGCCAAATATCTGCATTATGCAACCTAAAGATTATGTAGAACTGGAAAATATGCTTGATTTTTCGCTTCTTTGTGATTGTCCTGTGGCTATCAGATACCCAAAAGGCGAATCAAAATATGATTTTCTTGTGCATGAGCCTATCCAAATAGGTAAATTCGAGAAAATTTGCTTTGACCAAAACAACAAAGTCACAATTTTGGCTGGCGGTGCTTTGATGAACGAAATTGCTATGACAGCTTGCAAGTTGCTTGCAGAGAAAAATATCAATGTCAATGTCATCAATGCTAGATTTGTCAAGCCTCTTGACAGCGAAATGCTCGATGAGATCAAAGATACAAAAATCGTTGTGTTAGAGGACAACGCAAGCTGTGGCGGATTGTGGTCGGCAGTGCTAGAATACTATAACAAAAACAATCAAAATGTGGCACTTTTTGCAAAAAATCTTGGGGATAATACATATATTCAAGCCACAACTGCTGAGATTTTGAAAGAACATGGTCTAGATGCTCAAAGCATTGCTACCTTCGTGGAAAAGCTATGAGATTGGATAAGTTTTTGGTGGAAAATATGGGCTATTCTCGCACCAAAGCCCAACAAATGATCAAAGAAAATATGGTCAGCGTGGGTGGCAAAGTCGTGACAAAAGCCGCTTTCGATGTAAGTGAAGTTGACAATGTAGAGATACTTGCCAATTTTTCTTTTGCTTCTCTAGGTGGTGACAAACTGCAAAAGGCTTTCGATGACTTTGGATATTTGCCACAAGGCTTGGTTTGTGCAGATATTGGAGCTTCCAATGGCGGATTTACCGATTGTATGTTGCAAGCTGGAGCAAAGAAAGTTTTTGCGGTAGATGTGGGCGAGTGTGCTTTCGATGAAGAGCTTAAAAACAACCCAAAAGTCGTGATAAAAGATAGAATAAATGCTAGATTTTTGACTTGGCAAGATTTGGGCGAGAAGTGTAAGTTTTGTTCGGTAGACGTGTCTTTTATATCATTGAAGCTTATTTTGCCGACTGTTCACAATCTGTTGGAAGTGGGCGGAAAATGTATTGCGTTGATCAAACCACAATTCGAGGTGGGTAAAAAATATTTGTCCAAAACTGGAATTGTCACCGACAAAAAGGCAAGAGAAGAAGCGGTGGAGGACATCAAAAACTTTGCGAAAAGCCTTGGATTTGATGTTTTGGGTACAACAACTGCACCAATTAAAGAAAAGAAAAATATAGAATTTTTGATATTCCTATACAAAACTATTGAATAATTATACATTTTAGTCTATAATATTTGTATGAAATTTGGAATTTATACCAACTTGAATAGAGATATTGACTGCAAAGTTTGCAAACAATTTACTGACACTTTGGACAAAAAAGGTGCTAGTTATTTGGTGTGCGATAATGCAAAAGAGTATTATCCTAACAACGTTTACACAATGAGCAAAGTCGTGCGAGAGTGCGATATACTTGTTGCTTTTGGCGGCGATGGCACAATGCTGTCTGTTATGTCCAAATGTGCAACTCACAACAAGCCAATCCTTGGTGTCAATATGGGCAAAATCGGATTCCTAACCGAGCTTGACAAAACGCAAATTGACAATTCTGTGGATAGGATTTTGACAGGCGAATATGATATTGAAGACCGTCTTATGCTCAAAGTGAGTGTGGACGGCAAGGTCTTTTATTCGCTCAATGAAGTGCTGCTATCGAGTATCGACAACTGCCATATTGTAACGGTGGCTATTGATATTGATGACACCTATACCGACAAAATCAGAGGTGATGGCGTGCTTGTTTCGACACCTACCGGTTCGACAGCTTACTCGTTGTCTTGCGGTGGTCCTATCTTGTCGCCTGATGTCGATGCTTTGCTTATCAATATGGTATGTCCGCACACTTTGCACAGCTGTCCTATGGTTGTCAACGGCAACAGCAAAATTAGCTTGTCTACCACCAATACTAGCGGTATGAAACTGGTCGTTGATGGCAAAATTGTGGCAAAATTCCATACAAATACCACAATAAATGTAGAGAAAAACGCATTTTCTGCAAAATTTATTCGACTTAACAATATCAATTTTTATCAAAAGTTGTTGCACAAACTGAGCAACTGGGGAGATTAAAATGACAAAAAAACAAAGACAAGAGCTGATTTTGAGCATTATTGCCGACTTGGAAATTGATACCCAAGAAGAGCTTGTCAAGATTTTGATTGACAAAGGCTGCAATGTGACTCAAGCCACCGCTTCTCGTGACATCAAAGAGCTGGAATTGGTGAAAGTGGCAGGAAAAGAGAAAAAATATAAGTATTCTCAGGTGAGAATTGCTTCAACTTATGGCGACTTGTCGAAGTATGTCAATATCTTCCGTGAGAGCGTGGTGGCTATCCAACAAGCTGGCAATTTGGTAGTTGTCAAGACTGTGCATGGCGGTGCAAATTCTGCGGCTGCTTTTGTGGACAATCTTGGTATGGAAGAAATTTTGGGGTCTATCGCAGGTGATGATACAATTTTTATTGCAACTCACACAGATCACGATGCAAAAGTCGTGGTAAGCAAACTTAAGAGCTGTTTTTAATCATTATGTTAAAAGATATTACAATCAACAATATTGCTATTATTGCTCATCTGAAAGTCGAATTTTCGAAGGGGCTTAATATTTTCAGCGGTGAAACTGGTGCTGGTAAATCTATCATTATTGACAGCATCAACTTTGTGCTAGGCAAACGTGCTGACAAATCGCTCATAAGACATGGCGAAAATATGTCATCAGTTTTGGCGACTTTTGATATTTCTGACAGTCCTCGTACCAAAGCCGTTCTCGAAAATTTTGATATTGACAACGATGATGATGAGTTGGTCATCAAGCGTAGTATGACGCTCGAAGGCAAAAATTCTTGCTCAATCAACGGAATGAAAGTCACGCTTTCGATACTCAAAGAGATTACCTCAACAATGGTTGATATTTATGGTCAACACGAGGGTGCTAGTATGCTTGATAATTCTAGACATCTCGAAATTGTGGACAATTTTGGCAAAATAGAGTTGGAGCCTATCAAAGAAACTCAGCAACAATTGTATAAAAATTATACTGAAATAGTCGCAAAACTCAAAAAATATGGAAGTTTGAGCGAGCTTAGCAAGAATATTGACCTTGTCAAATATCAACTCGATGAGATAGATGAAGCCGCACTTGAAGAGGGCGAAGAGGAAGAATTGGTTGCCAAACGCAACATTATGAACAACTCGGAACGATTGGTGACCGCACTTGCCACTTGTCACGAACTTATAAGTGGCGAAGAAGGTAGCGTGTTGGAGAGGCTTGCGATTTCTATCAATGAACTCAACCGTGTCAATGACAATATGGAAGAGTTGGAAGAGTTTATCGAGAGAATTGACAGCTGTCAAACTGAGCTAAAAGACCTCAGCTATTCGCTCGAAGAATTTGCGGAAAGTTGTGAGTTTGACCAAGCCGAATATGATAGAATCGAGCAAAGAATTGCAAAAATTCGTTCATTAAAACGCAAATATGGCTCTGATATACAAGAGATTTTGAAGTATAGGGACAAGTTGAGCGAAGAATATGAGTTTTATCTGGGGGGCGAAGAACAAGTAGAGTTGCTCGAAGATGAAAAGGTCAAAGTTGGCTCAAAACTTGTCAAAAATTCTAAAATTCTCAGTCAAAAACGCCGTGAAATTGCCAAAAATCTTGGCGAAATCATCATTGATGAACTCAATCATTTGGGTATGAAAAATTGTAAATTTGATACGAATTTTGGCGAGCCTATTAGTGATGATGACATTCTAAAAGTGACAAATGCCAACGGCTTTGACAATCCAATATTTATGTTTTCTGCCAACGCAGGTCAACCACTCAGAGAGTTGTCTAAGATTATCTCAGGTGGTGAATTGTCGAGATTTATGTTGGCGGTCAAGTCAGCTTTTGCTGATCTAGACGGCATAAACTGCATGATTTTCGATGAAATCGATACCGGTATCAGTGGTCATATTGCACAAGTTGTTGCTCAAAAATTGTACAAAATCAGCAAAGAAAAACAAGTGCTTGCAATCACACACTTGCCACAACTTGCTTCTATGGCGGACAGCCACTATCTTATCGACAAGTATGTGGAAGATGAACAAACTAAGACAAGACTTAGAAAGCTAGAGGGCGATGAATTGTTGCAAGAGCTTGCTCGACTGGTAGGTGGCAGTGATGATAGTATGTTCGCGTTGATGCACGCTAAGGAAATGAAAGACAATGCAACCTTGCTAAAAAAGTCTTTGTAATGGAACACATACGAATGTATATTCTCCTTGCTTTTTCTTAAACTAAGAAAGTAAGGAGATTTTTTATGACAAAAAATACAAAAATTTGCTCGAAAATTGGACTAAAATCGTATTTTGTATCAGTTGGGTTGTTGGCAATTATGATGATCGTTGCGATTGGTTTTGTGGGCTGTGCGGGAGCTGAAACGACTAGTTGTCAAGACTTCAGCTGTGTAGTGGTAAATAATGACAGCCAAAATTTTACGACTTGTCTTGGCTGTAATCTAGAAGAATATGACCAAAAAGATGAATTCGATGTTGGCTTGTTGGGCGGTTTTCCAATCAAACAATCAAGCGGTGGCAAGGAAGTTTTGTTGGGCGGTTTTCCGATTGGAATCAATGTCAAAGTCGATGGTTTGGTTATAACAAACAAATGCTCGGTGGTCACCAACGCAGGTGTGGTAGAGCCGCTTGGTGGTTGCGATATTGCAAGTGGAGATATTTTGGTAGCGATTGATGGTAAAAAGGTCAAGTGCCAAAACGATATTGTGGGTATTTTGCTCCAAAGTGGCGACAAGGTGGAGTTGACAATATGTCGTGGTGGAGTGACTAGAAAATTTGCGGTTGTGCCTGTCATCGATGCTTTGAATGGCTCTAAAAGACTGGGGCTTGTGTTGCAAGATGGCGTGCTTGGCATTGGTACAATGACTTTTGTCGAGCCTAACTCCAATACGTTTGCTTGCCTTGGTCACCCAATCAAAGATAGACAAGGCGGTAATGTGGTGGCAAATGGCGGTGAAATCTTTGATGCTCAAATTCTGTCTGTAAAAAAAGGACAACGAGGCAGTGCAGGTGAACTAAATGGCAATTTCGCCAATCTGAGCAAAAACCTTGGAACTGTCAGCAAAAATAACGACTATGGACTTTATGGTAAGGTTGCTAAAAATATGAATTTGCCAAAAATTGCGGTAGCTCCTCATGATGAAGTAAGAGCTGGCAAAGCAAAAATTTATACAACAATCGCCGGTGCTAAGCCAAAACTCTATGATATTGAGATAATCAAGGCCTGTCATCAGAGCAGTAAAGATGACAAAAGTATGGTGATACGAGTGGTTGATAAAGAGCTTTTGGATATCAGCGGTGGAATTGTGCAAGGTATGAGCGGCAGTCCGATTTTGCAAAATGGTCGATTGGTAGGGGCTGTAACACACGTGTTTGTCAATGACCCAACCAAAGGATATGGATTGTATGCCGATTGGATGCTGAGCGAATGTGCATAAAACAAGCCGAAAGGCTTGTTTTTCTTTGGAAAGAATGATGTACTTATTGATTTTTGAGCAGTTTTGTTGTAGAATAAATAAAGAATAATTCGTAAGGAGCAAAGCGACGGAATAGCGAGCCTGTGAGCGTCACACGCAACCTAATTTATGTAATAAATTCTTGCGTGGAGAATAGCGTCGATGTCGTTGAAAAAAATTGCAAAAAAATAGCACCAATAACTTGGTGCTGGCAGGGGAGACCGATTCGTAAGGAGCAAAGCGACGGAATAGCGAGCCTGCGAGCGTCACACGCAACCTAATTTATGTAATAAATTCTTGCGTGGAGAA